>VYCX01000405.1:11601-13721 GCA_009843725.1 Boseongicola sp. SB0675_bin_26 | reverse complement strand
CAACGGTCGAGTTGGCCCTGACATCGGAGCCGCCCTGCTTTTCGGTCATCGCCATTCCGAGGGTCACGCCCGACTTCATACGTGCCGGCTTGGCTGCGGGATCGTATTCCCGGGACAGGGCCAGGACGCACCAGTCGTCGTGCAGGTCTTCCGCGGCGCCTATCACTGGCTGCGCGGCGTAGGTCATTGTCAGCGGGCAGCAATGGCCAGGCTCCACCTGGCTGGCCAGATAGACCATGGCTGCATGCGCAACATGGCCGCCGGCATCGCGCTCCCACGCCGCCGAGTGGTATCCGGCGGCGACCGAGGTGGCCATGAACCGGTGATAGTCGGGGTGAAAGACCACCTCGTCCAGACGACGGCCGGCCTGGTCGAACAGACGGAGTTCGGGCGCGTGCCGTTCGGTATTTCGTGCCGCTGCCCGCATCGCGCGCTGCCCGAGGGTCGCGCCATAGGCGGCAAGCGCTCTGTCCTGCCCGTCCTTGCCTGCCTGCATGCGCAACGCGATGTCGTCGGCCCAAAGGTCACGGTCGCCCGCAGCATCTGGCTGATTGATCACGTCATGCGTTTCGAGCAGTGCGGTTGCGGGCAGTTCCGTCATCGGGCGTGGGTCCGTACATCCTGGTTCGGGATCCGTGCGACTCAGAGCGGGCTGGCCGACGGCGTCTTCCGAGCCAATTCTGGCACGGCAAATGTCGCATTGCCAGTTACTTGCGAAATCCGTCCGGTCCACGCGGTTCCTGTGGACCGTGCGCATTTGGAAACTTCCGGTTGCCAACGCTGATGGCAGCCCGTCGCCCGGACGGCTTGGCTGGGACGCAGTGTCGGCGACTTGTGAATTGCGGCAACCGCGCCGGCGCAGGGCAGGGACCGCATGCTTCATCATCAGGAAAGCCCCGCCGACATTGACATCCATGACATGATTGAAGCTATCGAGGTCTTGATCCTCGATCAGGCCGCTCTTCCCGACGATCCTGGCGCCGTTGAACACGGCATCGAGTTTGCCGAAATCGGTTTCCGCCCTTATCGAAACATCAAGGCGACAAGGATGGCCAGGAAATGCAACTGGAAAGCGGGGTGCGATGTCGAAGCGACGTTGAGCGTAATCGGCGGTCGCTGAAAACCGATTCTGATTTGGAGTCTGCTTGGCGGGCGAAAACGCTTCAGCGAGCTGTGCCGTCTTGCTCCGAACGCGACCGAACGGATGATCACGCTTCAGCTGCGGGCACTGGAAGCCGATGGCGTTGTCTCCCGGCGTGCGCTTGCCGAGGTGCCGCCGCGCGTGGAGCACGAAGTGACGGAACGAGGACGAAGCTTGAAACCCGTCATTGAAGCAATGCAGGAATGGGGCAAGGGCTTCAAGGCGACGCGGTTCTCCGAAGAAAGGCAAGTGCTCGAGGTTGAGGGCAGGTGCGCCTGGCCCGCATGCCGGAACCTTGCGCTTCGGCAAGCGTCCGGTGAACTTGGGCGCGCGAAGGCCCTGCAAGGCGCAGAGCGGGTGAAGGCGTTCTCGAAATCGAAACCGCATTGTCCGCGCGGGCTTCCCGGGATGAATTCCCGCTCAAACGACCACGCACGCCGCAAGGACCGTGCTTGGCGGAACCCGCGTCTGGAGAAAGGCGCGAAGCCGCCTCTACCTGACCCCCTCAAGAGCCAGCGCGATTCCCTGGCCGACACCGATGCACATGGTGCAAAGACCGAGGGACAGGCCCCGGTTCTGGAGCTCGATCGCGGCTGTCAATGCCAGCCGTGCTCCTGACATGCCCAGCGGGTGCCCGAGAGCAATGGCTCCGCCATTCGGATTCACGAAGTCCGCGTCGTCGGGAAGGCCGAGTTGACGCGTCACCGCCAGCGCCTGCGCCGCGAATGCCTCGTTCAACTCGATGATGTCCAGATCGGCCGTCGCGATGCCGAGGCGGTCCAGCAGCATTCTGCTGGCGGGAACCGGGCCTATGCCCATGATTCGTGGCGGAACGCCGGCTGTCGCGGCGCCCAGAATCCGCGCCTTGGGTGTCAGCCCGAAACGCTTGATCCCCGCTTCCGACGCGACAATCAACGCCGCGGCACCGTCATTCACGCCGGACGCGTTGCCGGCCGTGACCGAGCCGCCGTCGCGAAAA
>VYCX01000405.1:0-11591 GCA_009843725.1 Boseongicola sp. SB0675_bin_26 | reverse complement strand
GGCAGCGCGGCGAGCTTGTCACGCGAGGGCGGGCGCGGGTGCTCGTCGGTGCTGAAGACGACCGGGTCGGCCTTCCGCCGGGGAATCGAGACCGGCGTGATTTCCGGCCCGAACCGTCCGCTTTCAATGGCTCGTGCCGCGCGCTCCTGCGACCGGAGCGCGAAAGCGTCCTGATCGGTTCGCGAGATTCCGAATTCCGAAGCGACGTTCTCTGCGGTCTCCGGCATGCTGTCGACGCCGTGTTCCGCCCTCATCCTGCGGTTGACGAAGCGCCACCCAATGGTCGTGTCGAAGATTTCGGTCTGTCGGGAAAACGCGGCATTCGCCTTGGGCATGACCATGGGCGCACGCGTCATGCTCTCGACGCCCCCGGCAAGAATCACGTCCGCTTCGCCGGTCCTGATCGCGCGTGCCGCCATGGCCACTGCGTCAAGCCCGGATCCGCAAAGCCGGTTGATGGTTGCACCACCCACGGTTTCCGGAAGTCCGGCCAGCAACGCCGACATCCGTGCCACGTTGCGGTTGTCCTCCCCGGCCTGGTTGGCGCATCCCATGATCACGTCGTTGACCGCGGTCGGGTCGAGCGACGGCGCGGATGCCATGACGGCACGGATCACCTCTCCCAGCAGATCGTCGGGACGCATTGCCGCGAGCGTCCCGCCGTATCTGCCGATGGCGCTGCGCAGTCCTTCGCAAATGAATGCTTCAGCCATTCTCGTCCCCGCTGAGCGGTTGCCCGCAAACGTTCCGGCACTTCATTCGACGGGATGCACCGACATGGCATGGCCCGGAGCGCTTGGGTCGGCCGGCGGTTCGTCGGTCAGGGCATGCTTGATGAACCCGTCCGGGTACCCGTCGGTCTTGCCGCGGGCTCGGGGCGGATTGCGGCATGGTCCGCAGGCGCCTTGGTCAGTTGCCGGATCTTCTGGGCAGGATCTTGGAGACGAAACGGCCGAGGCCGCCTTCCTGCACCGGACCTGGCTCTTCCTCGCCGGTCCCGCCGCAAAGATCGGCCGGCATGCCGTTTTCCGTCAAGGCGGCTGACAAGGACGGGTGATGCTTGAAGATGCTCTTGAACCCGGAGATTTCGAAGACCTCGTCAACTTCGGGCTGCAATCGGGCGATGACAACGGATCCGCCCTCCGCCTCCACGCGTTTCGCAAGGACCAACAGGGTTCGAAGCCCTGCACTGCTGACGAAGTCCACCTCGTCGAAGTCAAGCACTATCGGCAGGCCAAGGTTCATGTCGAGTTCCTTGAGCCGGCTGTCGAGAACGGGTGCGGAATTTCCGTCAATCCGGCCGACGATCCTGATTGCCGTTCCGGTATCGGCCGCAAATACCTCAATTTCCAATTCGGACATTGATTCCCTTCCCAGAATTGCCTTTTCACCGTGTATAAATGAATTGCCGTCCAGACAGAAGTCCGGCAGCCCCTCTGCGTTCACCTCCCGATGTGAATAGATAGTTTGTCAGCGCTGTTGCGGTCAAGCTGACATGTGAGATTCGATGGAGGCCGCGGGGTCGACCCTTGTGCCGCACTCAACGAATCATGGAATTCGAAGCCGCCTGCGACGGCCAATTTGGTTGATCGATCCTGCACCGCGATGTATCTGTGACCAATGCAGTTTGCGAACGTGAACCGGTCAGGCGAGCTCGCGGCAAAGCGTTATGCGGAGACATTGGTCGCGAATTCGGGGTCGGCGTTTTTCTGGGCGATGCGACGCATGCTGCCCGCGAAGCGCGACGCGATGTATGCGATCTACGCGTTTTGCCGGGAGGTTGACGACATAGCCGACGAGCCCGGCGAGACGTCCCGCAAGCAGGAGTCGCTCAACGGCTACAGGCGCGACGTGGAGCGGCTTTACCGGGGTGAGGAGCCGGCACGGGCGACGGTGAGGGCGCTTGTCAGGCCGGTTCTCGACTACGAACTTGCGGAATCCGACCTAAATTGCGTGATTGACGGAATGATGACGGATGCCGCGCCATCGGTACGCATTCCCGACGAGGCGGCCTTGGCGACATATGTTGACCGCGTGGCCTGTTCGGTCGGGAGGATGTCCTGTCGGGTATTCGGCCTTGATTGCGAGACCGGCAGGCAATTGGCGGCCTCACTCGGTTCGGCGCTTCAGTTGACCAATATCCTGCGCGACGTTCGTGAGGACGCCCGGCGCAACCGGATCTACCTGCCCGCATCCGCTCTTCGCGAGGCGGGTCTTGAATGTCCGCGCACTGACACGCTCGCCGACCAGCCTGCGGTGGACATTGTCTGTCAGGGGCTGTCAGCGAATGCCTGGACCCACTTCGCGGCTGCGGACAGGATCATGGGCGCTTGCCGACCCCAGGACATTCGGCCCGCCAGGATGATGCGCGCGGTATACGGAAAGCTCCTGGAACGGATCGTCGGAGCGGGGTTCTCGCCGTTTCCGTCCGAACGGATTTCCATCGGCTCGTTCCGAAAGGCCTGCCTGGCCCTGCGCCACGGCCTGTTCTAGGTGCCCGGAACCGCCCATGTGGTTGGCGCAGGCGTTGCCGGCCTGAGCGCGGCGTGCGAGTTGTCTGCAAGCGGAGTTCGCGTTGCCGTTCATGAAGCGACCGGCCATGCCGGCGGGCGCTGCCGTTCGTTCCACGACGAGAGCCTCGGGGCGCTGATCGACAACGGAAGCCACCTGATGCTTTCCGGCAACACCTCGATTCAGCGGTTCCTGGCCCTGATTGGGGCACGGGACAGTCTGTCCGGCCCGGTCAGCGCCCGCTTTCCGTTCCTTGATCTCGCCACGGGTGAACGTTGGACGGTTGACTTGGGCAATGGCCGGATCCCCGGAAGGCCGTTTTCCCGCGACGCCAGGGTTCCGGGCGCACGACTGGCGGACTATGCCAGATCGCTCCGCCTGTTGAATGCAAGTCAAGGGTCGTCGATTGACGAAGTCCTGTCGCCCTGCGGCCAGTTGCACGAGCGATTCTGGAAACCGGTGTCGATTGCGGTTCTCAACACCGAACCCGAGCGCGCCGCGGCCACGCTCATGAAGCCGGTTCTGCGTGAAACCATTGGCCGGGGAGGCCGGGCCTGCCGTCCCCTGACTGCGAAGCAGGGCCTGAGCAGCGCCTTCGCGGATCCGGCAGTGGCCTTTCTGGCTGGAAATGGCGCCGAACTGCGCTTTCGCACGCGGCTTCGTTCGATCACGTTGAGCGAACCGGGCCGTGTCACGGCCTTGTGTTTCAGGGATGGCGAGATCCAGGTTGGACCGGATGACCGCGTGATCCTGGCCGTGCCCGCCCGCGTTGCCGAAGAACTGGTTCCGGACCTGTGCACCCCAGACGAGCATCGCGGAATCGTCAACGTGCATTTCCGGATGCCAGAAAGTGTCTCGCGGGCGCCGGAGGACCCGCCGTTCCTTGGGCTCCTTGGCGGCACGGCGGAGTGGCTGTTCTGGCGGGATGGCACTGTCTCGGCGACGGTCAGCGCCTGCCAGGGAGACGTCGACGGGCGAAGCATGGCGGGCGCGATCTGGGGCGACGTCCGGCGGTCACTGGACCTGGAAGGCGACGCGGCCAGGATGCCGCCGCATCGCGTCATCGTCGAGCGGATGGCGACCATTGCCCAGACACCGGAGCAGGTCGCGCGGCGACCCGGATCCGATGCCGGACCGCTGGGTGTCTTCCTTGCCGGGGACTGGACGGACACCGGTCTGCCGGCCACGATCGAGGGCGCGGTGCGTTCGGGCAGGCTGGCGGCTGAGCTGGCTGCCGGGAGCATGGGTCAGGCACTCATGGGTGATCCGGTCAGGTAGAATGCTGCGACCTGACCCGCTGTCGGGCGAGTTGCCGGTGCCAGACGATCCAGTGCGGGCTTCATGAACGGTGTCGCGGGAATCATCGCGACAGGAAGAGGCTTCCAGCCAGCCCTCGCGCCGCGCACATGGCGGCTTCCAGCCGTGTCAGCTTGACCCGCGCCACCAGAGGGTCCTTTCGAGAGAGTTGCCAGGCCAGCCGGTCAGCCAACCGCACGATGACAGCGGCTTCAAGTTTCAGGCGGGGGTGGTTGATGTGCCCAGGCAGCTGGCGCGCGTCCCGCATGAGTGCCTCAATTCCGGCCAGGCATTTGTCGATGACGACGCGAAGCCGCTCGGACGTGCGATCCTTGCCGAGTTCCTCAACGTTGACGCCAGACTCCGCCATCCAGTCTGCAGGCAGATAGATTCGGTCCAGAGTTCTGTAGTCGTCGCCGAAATCCTGCAGGTGATTGATGACCTGAAGCGCGTTGCACAGCGCGTCCGAACTTCCGTAGCCCGCGCTTGATCCGCCATGAAGATCGATCAGGTACCGCCCGACCGGCGCGGCGGAGAGCATGCAGTAGTCGATCACTTCCTGCCACGACGCGTAGCGGTTCTTTGCCGCGTCTTGCAGGCAGTAGCGGACGAGATTGCGGCAGTGGATGTCGCTGACGCCTGTCTCGGCAAGGCTTGCGGCCATTCGCGTGGCCTTTTCGAAGCCGGGGCGCCCTTCGGCGAGCCGAAGCTCGCACTCAAACCCTTCCAGTCGCGCCATCTTTTCCTCAGCCGTGAGATCAGGTGAATCAGCGATGTCGTCGATGGTGCGGGCGAATGCGTAGAATGTGGCGACATGAGGTCGCAATCGGGCAGGAAGCAGTATCGAGCCGACGGGAAAGTTCTCGTATTCGGCGTTCTTGCCCGATGGGGTTTCCACCTGCGAAATGTGTCCACTGTCGCTCAAGACTGCATCCGTTCCAGGATTCGCATCGTAGGTCACTCATCGATCCCTGCACAAGATGGGCACCGCGCACCACGTACGCCTTGCGCAGGCAGGCGCTGCACCTCGCTCACGCCTGGCCGTCGATTCCCGTGCAAGATGCGTCTCCGAGAATCCGGCTGCGGCCCGGGCCGGGAAGAGCGCGTCATGCGCAACGAGCAAACGATCTTCCATCCCGCGACCAATTGGAGGAAGAAGCGGGCATGAATGCTGAAGTGCATCCGAGGCGTGCGATGCGGGATTCCGCACGGCCGCAAGCCACGACCGGGGTTCATCCGGCACCGGCGCCGGAAGGCCCGCACGCACGGTTCGGCAAGCCGGAGCCGCGGCTCATGGCCAGCCCGTGCTCCAGGACTGACCAAGGGGGGCAATCGCGGAGCCTTTCGGCATTGGCGGGGACTTCATGCAGGTAGTTCCCGTTCTCGGTGCGCTGACCTTCGGTCTGGCCGGCGTGGTGGCGTTTCACCTGCTGGCGTTGCCGCTGCCGTGGCTGCTGGGCCCGATCACGAGTTGCCTCCTTGCCGCCCTTCTGGGCGTTCCGCTTGGCGGCATCAAGCCGGTCAATGCCGCGATGCGGACCGTTCTTGGCGTTGCGGTTGGCGCAACGCTCACGCCGGCCGTGCTGGCCACGTTTCCGTCCATGTGGCCCACGCTCATCCTGATGCCCGTGTTCATTCTTGCCATCGGTGTGGCCGGAGTGCCCTATTTCCGGCGCCTTTGCGGCTACGACTTCCCGACCGCGTACTTTGCGGCGATGCCGGGCGGCCTTCAGGACATGGTCGTCTTCGGGGAGGAGGCTGGCGGCAATGTCCGTGCCCTGTCGTTGGTTCACGCCACCCGCGTCCTCGTGATCGCGGTGGCGCTGCCATTCCTCTTGAAAGGCATATGGGATGCGGATCTCGATCGCCCCCCGGGCGTTCCGCTGACGACGATCGCGCCATCCGAACTGGCATTGATGGTGCTTGCGGCCGGGTTTGGCTGGTGGGCGGCGCGGAAGGTCGGCCTGTTCGGAGCCACGATTCTCGGGCCGATGATCCTGGCGGCTGCCGTGACGCTGGCAGGTTTCCTCGAACAGCGCCCGCCCGCGGAAGCCATCTGGGCGGCACAGTTCTTCATCGGGATGACCATCGGCAGCAACTACAACGGCATAACGGTGAAGGAGATCAGGAAGGACATTCTGGCCGGCCTGGGATTTTGCGGGCTCCTGATCATTCTGACCCTGGTCTTCGTGGAGGCGATCTATTCCTTCGGGCTCGCTCCGGGGATGTCCGCGCTGCTGGCCTACTCGCCGGGCGGACAGGCGGAACTCACCGTCCTGGCGCTCGTTGTCGGAGCCGACATGGCATTCGTGGTCGCGCACCACATATTGCGTCTCGTGATCGTCATCATGGGCGCGCCGCTGGCGGCGCGCCTGCTTGATCGCGGTCGCGGCTGATGCCGGTCCGCCCGTCATCGGCGTTCCGCTCCGGGCAAGAACGGAACGGCGTTGATCGCATCTGAGGGCCTCAGCCGGAAGCCCGTTTGGTTCCAGGCGCTGCGCATCGCGCCTGGGCGCGGCCAATTCCCGGCCCTGTCAGGTCTTGGCCGGCTTCCCGTCCAGATCGTGACCGTGCCAGGGTCCATGATGCTCGCCTTCGGCGTCGATGCGTTCGAAGCCGTGTGCCCCGAAGTAGTCGCGCTGCGCCTGGAGCATGTTGGCGGTCGTTCGTGCGCAGGTCAGCGTGTCGAAATAGGCAAGCGCCGCGGCAAGGGCCGGGACCGGAAGGCGTGCAGCCTGCGCGGCAAGCGCGGTTTTCCGAAGGCCCTCGATGTTCTTGTCCATGAGGGCGCGGAAATGGTCCGCAAGCGCCAGGTTCGTGCCTGGAGATTCCCGAAGGGCCGCCGCCATGTCGTTCAGCATGGCCGAGCGGATGATGCAGCCCTCGCGCCAGATCTCGGCGATTCCCGGCATTGGCAGCGACCAGCCGAATTCCGTGCTGGCCTTGTAAAGAAGATCAAAGCCCTGCGCGTAGCAGAGGATCTTCCCGGCGATCAGCGCCTGCTCCAGGTCCTGAATTGCCAGCCCGTCGTCCAGGCGGCCTGCACTCGGCTGATATAGGCTGGCGCCGAGCAGGCGCAGGTCCCGCATCGCCGACATGTTGCGGGCGCCTACCGCCGCCTCGATCACCGGAACCGGGGCGCCGAGCATCTGGCTTTCGATCACCGTCCAGCGACCCGTTCCCTTCTGTCCCGCACGGTCAAGAATGACGTCCAGCGCGGGCTCCCCGGTGCTGTCGTCCCGGGCGGCAGCCACCTTTCCTGAGATCTCGACAAGATAGCTCTTGAGAATGCCCTCATTCCAGGACGCGAACACTTCCGCGCAGTCTGCCGCGGACATGCATATGCCGTCGCGCATGACCCCGTAGGCTTCCGCGATCAACTGCATGTCCGCGTATTCGATGCCGTTGTGCACCGTCTTGACGAAATGCCCCGCGCCATCCTCACCCATCCACTCTGCACATGGCCGGCCCTCGTGGCTTGCCGCGATCGCGTCGAGGATGTGCGCCACCCGGTCCCAGCAATTCCGCGGGCCGCCACCCATGATTGACGGTCCGAAGCGCGCCCCTTCCGCGCCTCCCGAGATGCCGACCCCGAGATAGGGACGTCCGCCTTCGTGCGCGGCCTGCGCGCGCCGCCTCGTGTCGTGGAAGTTCGCGTTTCCCATGTCGATGATCATGTCATCGTCGTCGAGCAGGTGTTGCAGCGCGTCGATCTGGGCATCGACGACGTTTCCGGCAGGGACCATGAGGATGACGTTGCGAGGGCGCTTCAACGACTGGACGAGCGCCTCAACGGACTTGCAAGGCGCGATTCGCCGGGCGAGTTCCCCTGCAGCGTCCATGAGCTCGGTGATCCGGGCGTGGGTGCGGTTGTACGCGGACACCCGAAAGCCGTTGTCGGCGATGTTGAGCGTCAGCATTGCGCCCATGGTCCCAAGCCCGACAACTCCGATTTCCGATTCTGGCATCCGTCTTTCCTGTTCCCGTCCCGCAGTTCCGGCGCTAACACTACGGCGAAGGGCCGGAAACGCAACGGCAGTCAGGCCCGAGCTTGGCAGGAGGGTGAGTCATGACGGAAAGGCCGATCGCATTGGTGACCGGAGGCGCGCAAGGCATCGGACATGCATGCGCGGAAGCACTGGCGAATGACGGGTTCAGGATCATTCTGGCGGACATCAACGCGAGTGTCGGGGACGCAGCGAAGACGCTCGGTCAGGATGCGAGCGGGTTCGTCTGCGACATGGGCGATCCGGGGCAGGTCTCGGACATGTTCGATCGAATCGCGGCCGATCACGGCCCGGTTTCGGCCTTGGTGAACAATGCGGGGATCTCGGAGCCGGGTGACTTCCTCAACTACGACATCGCCACCTTCCAGAAGGTGATCGACGTCAATCTCACGGGCGCTTTCGCAGCGCTTCAGCGCGCGGCCCGCATGATGATCGACGCTGGCATCGAGGGCGCGATCGTCAACATGTCGTCGATCAATGCCCAGGTCGCGATTCCGGCAATTCCCGCCTACTGCGCCTCGAAGGGCGGCGTGATGCAGCTCACCAAGGCGGCCGCGCTTGCGCTTGCGCCGCACAATGTTCGAGTCAACGCCGTGGGCCCGGGCTCGATCGACACAGCCATGATGGCCGCTGTCAATTCGAGCCCCGATGCGATGAAGATGATCATGTCACGAACGCCGCTCAAGCGCGTTGGCACGCCCAGCGAAATCGCCGATGTGGTCGCCTTCCTGATCAGCGGCAAGGCAAGCTACATCACCGGCGAGACGATCTACGTCGATGGCGGCCGGCTCGGAATGAACTACGTTTGCTGAGCAGGGCACGGGCGTCGGGCAAGTTTCGTCCGGCGCTGCCGTCACTTCTGCGCGTTCGGGCCAGTGTAGCTCCATCGGTACTCGGGAGGTGTCGGGCCCTTGTTGCGCCCGCCCTGCTGCATCTGCTCCCATGCATGCGCCAGGATGCCGACAGAGCGCGAGAGACAGAAGAGTCCGCGTGCCAGCGGCGGCGCAAAGCCGAGCTCGGCAAAGATGACGGCCGTCGCCCCGTCGATGTTCATCGGCACGGGCTTGCCTTTGCGTCTGCCCAGCTCGCTTTCGACTGCGCGTCCGGCATGGGCGAACTGGCCCGTCACGACACAGCCTTCGGCGGCCTTGTCCACGAGAGAGAGGAGGCGCGGCGCGCGCGGGTCGGACGGCTTGTGGAACCTGTGGCCGAAGCCCGGCACGAACGCGTCGCGGGCATGCTGCCAGTTGTCGATCCCTTCCGAAGCGGCCTGTGCCAGCCCGGTTCCGGAACCGGCCGCCCTGGCAATGCCATCAAGGAACTCGACCGCCTGCTCTCCTGCACCGCCATGCACGTCACCGAGCATGTTGACCGCGGAAGCCATTGCGTTGTTCAGGGGAAGCCCGCATGTCACGGCCATGCGTGCGGCGGCGATCGATGGCGCCTGCGGCCCGTGGTCCACTGCGGCGACCAATGCGGCTTCGAGAAGCCGGGCTTGGCCTTTCTCGGGCATCTCGCCCCTGGTCATCAGCCAGATCGTTTCCGGCAACGTGCGCTTTCCGATCAGTTCCTCGATCGGATGGCCCCGCAAATGGATCCGGCCCGGCTCCATGTCGATTATCGCTGTTGACCACCAGTCGGAGACGTCGTTGCCGCTCATATGATCCCATCCCTTTCGAGGCGCTCAAGCTCGGATGCGGAAATTCCGAAGCGGCCCCAGATTTCACGATTGTGCTGTCCAAGTTCCGGCGGCGGGCTGTCGACGGCAGCTGCCTCCCGATCAAGTCTCACACCGGTGCGCGCGAGCTCGATGTCGCGTCCGACGCCAGGGGCGTTCTCGAAGCCCGCCAGGAAACCGCGGCCGGCGATCTGTTCCGAGCGGAGAACTTCCGGCACGGTCAGCACGGCGCCCGTCGGCACCCCGATCCGGTTCAGTTCCTCGACCCAGTCCCTGGCGGGCCTTGTCGCGAGCACGGCCTCGAGCTCCGCGCGAAGCCCGTCCCGGTTCTTCTTGCGATTCTCGCGCGTGGCGTATTCGGTCCGGGCGCGCAGCCGGGTCAGTCCGAGATGGTCGGTCAGGCGCACCCACTGATCGTCGCTGTTCGCCGCGACGTTGATCGGGTCGGTGGCGGTGCTGAATGTTCCGGACGGCGCTGATGTGGGGTTTTCGTTGCCATGCGCCTCCGGGATGACGCCCGCGATCAGGTGATTCGACACCACCCATCCCATGGTCGCCAGAACGGATTCCAGCATCGAGACGTCGATGAACGCGCCCCGTGGCCGCTTGTTCAGCGCCGCCGTGATCGCGAAGGCCGCGGTCAGGCCGCCGACCGTGTCCGCCACAGGGTAGCCTACGCGCGTCGGGGCGCTCTCTGCGGTTCCCGTGATCGACATGACGCCCGACGCGCCCTGAATGATCTGGTCGTAGGCGGGACGCTCGACCCAAGGCCCGTCCTGGCCGAATCCGGAGATCGCGCAATATGTCAGTTCTGCGTTGATCCCTTTCAGGACATCATGTCCCAGGCCAAGGCGCTCCATGACCCCTGGGCGGAAGTTCTCGACCAGGACGTCCGCCTTTGCCGCGAGGCGCTTGAGCAGCGACTTCCCCTCGGCATGCTTGAGGTTCAGCGTCACGGACTTCTTGCCCGCGTTCTGGGCAAGGAACGAGGCGCCCATCCCTGCGGCATTGAGCCGGGCATCCGCGCCCAGCCGCCGCGCCAGATCTCCGCCGCCGGGCCGCTCTACCTTGATCACCTCCGCGCCGAGATGGGCCAGCTGGTGACAGCAGAACGGGCCTGCCAGCACGTTGGTGAGATCCAGAACGAGAATGTCCGAGAGCGGTGCAGCCATCGTTCAGCCGACCACGAGTTCCGCGACAACCGAAGCCCATGCCGCTCCGTGCATGTCCCGGTCCCCGGGATGGCCTTGCACGACCGGGCGGGGAAGGCTGATCTTGATCACGTTCAGGTCGTTGATGTCGAAGCGCTTGATCGATTTCGGATCCGTCCCGAGGGCTTCCGCGACGCGTTTCGTCGAGAGGCCGCCTGAAAGTCGTGCAAAGGCGTCGCCGGAACCGCAGAAGATGTCGATCGTCAGCCAGAAGGGTCCGGCGTTCTTGGACCGGACCTTGTCGCAGATCTCGCCCACTTCAGGCATTGATCACGTCGAGGCGGAACGCGTCCATCGCGTCCGAGAGCGTCATGACATGATGGAGGCAGAACTCGTGGACCGGTCCCCTGTCGATCTCGGCTGGCGAAAACGGAAACGAGAAGGTCGGCTGCTCTTCCTCGGATGTCAGGGGGTGGTGCAGAAGGTAGGGATTCATGAGCTTGCCGATCTCGTTCGCGGTGCGTTGGTCTCCAGCGGTGATGGTGCAGAGGACGCCGACCTCGGTCGGCGAGCCCGGCCTGGTTTCCAGCTCTCCAAGCGTGCTGTCGATGCCGACAAGCCGGAGGTCGCATCGCCAGGCCTCTGGCGCGAGGCCCATCCGGTTCGCGACCTTCGCGGCGTGCCGGTGACCGATGTCCCGGATCCAGGCTTGCGCGCTTTCGACGTATCGCGGATCGCGAATGGTGGCCATCAAGAGCGTCTGGCAGCCAGCCACGCGCGCACCTTCCAGCTTCACGGTGTACTGGTCCGACGTCACCCAGCGGGATCCTTCCACGCGGACGCGCACCTCGTCGAGCGCCTCGTAGGTGGCGTCGGTCACGTCGAGATGTCCACCCGGCTCGTGAAGGATGAACGGATCCGAATTCTCGTACAGCATGTGTGCGAGGA
>VYCX01000002.1 GCA_009843725.1 Boseongicola sp. SB0675_bin_26 | reverse complement strand
GAGACTGACAGGTCGAGCAGAGTCGAAAGACGGCCATAGTGATCCGGTGGTCCCGCGTGGAAGGGCCATCGCTCAACGGATAAAAGGTACGCCGGGGATAACAGGCTGATGGTGCCCAAGAGTCCATATCGACGGCACCGTTTGGCACCTCGATGTCGGCTCATCTCATCCTGGGGCTGAAGCAGGTCCCAAGGGTACGGCTGTTCGCCGTTTAAAGAGGTACGTGAGCTGGGTTTAGAACGTCGTGAGACAGTTCGGTCCCTATCTGCCGTGGGTGCAGGATACTTGAGAGGAGTTGCCCCTAGTACGAGAGGACCGGGGTGAACGATCCACTGGTGGACCTGTTGTGGCGCCAGCCGCAGTGCAGGGTAGCTATGATCGGAAAGGATAACCGCTGAAGGCATCTAAGCGGGAAGCCCCCCTCGAAACAAGGTATCCCTGAGGGCCGTGCAAGACCAGCACGTCGATAGGCCGGATGTGCAAGCGCAGCAATGCGTTCAGCTGACCGGTACTAATTGCCCGATAGGCTTGATTTGATCCAGAAGCAGACTGGTTCGATCAGGAGCATGCCCCCTGACTTGGATGCTGAAAGTTCCTCTGGCTTGGTGGTCATAGCGCATGCAAAACACCCGATCCCATCCCGAACTCGGTCGTTAAGTGCTGCAGCGCCGATGGTACTGCGTCTTAAGGCGTGGGAGAGTAGGTCGCTGCCAGGCCTGACGAGCTTTCAGCGTATCTCTATGGCGATGGCGCGGCGAACGCGTCGCGGAGGTCAGCAATCCCCTGCCGGAACAGCGAATCGGGCGTGCGCCCTCGAAGCGCCGTTCGCGCCACGAGGCGTTGCGGCGCTGGCAGCCGCGCGTCACGCCGGCTTCCGGCACGGCCAACTCGGGGGACGGCTTCCGGGCGGGACGAAACCGGGCTTGCATGCCGTTCGGCCGTGGATTTCAAGTCGAACCTGCTCCTGGCGGCAAGCCGGACGGAATCCTCTTCAGGTGGAGGGCGACCTTGGCAAAGAGATCAGAGACCCGGATCGCCGTGGCTGGTGCCGGCCTCGTCGGACGTGCGCATGCCGAGATCGTGTCCGGATCCGCCCGGCTGGATGCGATCATCGACCCCGATCCGGACGCGGGCCGCATTGCCGAGAGACATGGCGCGGACTGGCATCCGGACCTGGCCGAATACCTGCGGTCAGGGCGCCCGGACGGCGCCATTGTCGCCGCCCCGAATCACCTGCATCTGCCGCTGGCCAGGGCTTGCCTGGAAGCCGGAGTCCCGGTGTTGGTCGAAAAGCCGTTGGCCGATGGCATCGCCGAGGCCAGGTCGCTGGTGCAGGCGTCCCGGACAACTGGAGTGCCCGTGCTGGTCGGTCACCATCGTCGCCATTCACCCATTGCCGAGCTGGCGCGGGACGTGATCGAGGGCGGCCGCATCGGTCGCGTGGTGGCCGTCAATGCCATGTTCTGGCTGAACAAGCACGACGACTATTTCAATGTCGAATGGCGTGTCAGGGCAGGGGGCGGGCCAATCTGCATCAACCTGATTCATGACATCGATCTGCTGCAGCACTTCTGCGGACCGATCACGGCCGTTCAGGCCAGGAGCGCGCGCAGTGTTCGCGGCCTTGAGGTCGAGGACACAGGCGCGATGATCTTCGAATTCGCCTCAGGGGCGCTCGGCACGGCGTCAGTCTGCGATGCCACGTCGGCACCTTGGAGCTGGGAACTGACGGCCGGCGAAAACCCGATCTACCCTCAGACAGACCAGTTCTGCTACCAGATCGCCGGAACAACGGGCGCCCTTTCGGTTCCGGATCTCACTGTATGGACCCATGCCGGACCAGAGGGTTGGTGGTCACCGATCACGCACGAGCGAATCGCCGTGGCGCATGACGATCCGATGGCTCGTCAATTCGAGCATTTTCTCGACGTCATCCTGTCAGGCGTGCCGCCGCTGGTCACGGGGGAGGACGGCCTTCGCAACATCGAGGTGGTAGAGGCAATCCAGGCGGCGGCGAAGAGTGGCGGCACCAAGGAGATCGTGCGCTCCGGTCAAGGCATCGGATGAATGACGGCCATCGTGCCCGCCTGGCCAGTCCTGGCATGCGCGGCCCGGATCGGACGGATGCAAAGTGCGCCTAGATCGCCTCGCCCTCGACCTCTCGCTCGAGGCGCGAGATCGCATCCGAGAGCCCTTCACGGTGCGGGCTCAATTCCTCGACTGCGCGCAATGCCTCGAGCGAGTCTTCCGGGCGGCCAATCTGCTCGAGAATGGCTGCCAGCCCGCTTATCGCCCCGAAATGCCTTGGGTTGAGCCTCAGTGTCTGCCGGATGTCCGCCAGCGACTGGCCGAACCGACCGGTCTGAAAGTACGCCGTGGCCCGCGCGTTGTATCCTTCGGCAAAGTCTGGCGCGTGATCCACCAGGGCGGAGAAGTGCTCGATTGCAAGCCCGAAGTCCCCTTCTGCATGCGCCTTGCGTCCACGCTCCAGCAGCAGGTCCATTGCCGGCGAACCCGACTGCGACCAGATCCGGTATATCTGCTTCTCGATCTGCTGGACGGTTTCCGGGTTTGCATTCTGCAAGCCCGCGAAAAGCGCATCAAGTTCCGCTTCATCCGCAATTGCCGGGCACAGCAGCGCGAGGCATGCGGCAACGGCCGCAACCGGGGATTTGAGGTACAGGCGGATTAGGCGCATATGTTGATCCTAACCCATCGGCGGGCAGATTCGAGCCCAAACACATTGAAGTGAGGAAAGACCCATGAGCGACGTAATCGATGAGGCAGTCACGATGCTGAATTCCAAGCTGGACGGCGGATTCGACGGAACCGCGAAGTTCGTCATCGAGGACGAAGGCTCGATCTTGCTGGATGACGAAGGTGCACGGGCCGGTGACGACGAGGCGGAAGTGACAATGACGGCCGATGCCGGCACGTTCCGTGACATTCTCGAAGGCGAACTGGATCCGACGGCGGCCTTCGCGTCCGGCAGACTGAAGATCGACGGAGACATCGGCGTTGCGATGAGGCTGGTCCCGGCCCTGGCCTGACCATGGAGAACGCACCGTTTCGTGCCGATCTCGCGGAAGGTCCCGAAGACGTTCGGGCCCTCTGGCGGCGTTGCAGCGACGGCCGCCGCATCCGTGTCGTCCTGTGGCGCGCTGTCGGGACGAAGGGCTCAGTTCTCCTGTTTCCGGGGCGGACGGAATATGCCGAAAAGTACGGGCGGGTCGCGTGTGACCTGAACGGGGCAGGCTACGCTGTCGCCACGGTCGACTGGCGAGGACAGGGCTTTTCGGACCGGCTTGCGGACGATGCAAGGCTCGGACATGTGGCATCCTTCCGGGACTATCAGATGGACGTGGCCGAACTGGTCTCGACGGCGCGAGCTGACGGCATGCCCGAACCCTGGTTCCTCGTCGCCCACTCCATGGGCGGTTGCATCGGGTTGAGGTCCCTGATCGAGGGATTGCCGGTCAGGAAGGCGGTGTTCTCCGCTCCGATGTGGGGGTTCAAGATTCCGTTCTTCTCCTGGCCAGTGGCCGTCTTCCTGCCGCATCTCTTGGGACCTCTCGGCATCGAGCGCCGGTATGTGCCGGGTTCCGGTCCCGGCAATTACGTCATCGAGGCGGGATATGACACGAACCTGCTTACGCGCGACCGGGAGACGTTCGCGCACATGGCTCGCCAGTTGACGGAAGAGCCGGGCCTGGTGCTTGGCGGCCCCTCGACCGGATGGGTTGGCAGTGCAATCGCCGAACATCGCTGGCTTGGAAGGATGCCTCGGCCTGAACTTCCGGTCTTGACCGCCTTGGGCAGCGACGAGCGGATCGTGTCGACAAGCGCCATTCACAGGATGCACGCCAAATGGCCATCCGCGCGGCTCCGCGTCATTGAGGGTGCAAGGCATGAGGTCATGATGGAGGTGCCGGCGATACGAACGCGCTTCATGACGGACGCGGTTCAGTTTCTTGAAGCGCATTAGGCGGCGGACGCCGCCGATCGCGGATCCCGGCAAGCCCCTTCCTGAAGCGCCCTGCTCCGGGGCGTCACCCGGTGACCCGGTATGACACCCGCTTCATGTCCGCATCGGGACCGGCCCTCTGCCTCCGGACAAGGAGCCGGTTGAGCGCGTTCACATATGCCTTTGCGCTTGCCACGACCGTGTCCGTGTCCGCAGACTGGCCGGTGGCAATGAGACCGTCCTCTTCCATTCGCACGCTGACGGTTGCTTGGGCGTCCGTGCCTTCGGTCACAGCCTGCACTTGATAGAGCTGAAGCCTCGCCTTGTGGGCAAAGAGCTTCTTGACCGCGTTGAACGTCGCGTCGACCGGCCCGTCGCCCTGGGCGGTGCCCCGCATCTCCTCACCATCGATTTCGAGAATCAGGTCGGCGGACTGTGGCGCTTCGGTGCCGCAGATGACCCGAAGAAACTTGACCTTTATGCGATCGTTCACTTCGCCGGTTTCCTGGTCCCTCATCAATGCGATCAGGTCATCATCGAAGACCTCCTTCTTGCGGTCGGCGAGTGCCTTGAAACGCACGAAGATGTCATTCAACTGATTGTTTCCGGGATCAAAGCCCAATTCCCTCAATTTTGACTTGAGTGCCGCGCGGCCCGAATGCTTGCCCATCACGATGCTGGTTTCCGAGAGTCCGACATCCTCCGGGCGCATGATCTCGAACGTTTCGGCGTTTTTCAGCATTCCGTCCTGGTGGATGCCGCTCTCGTGAGCGAATGCGTTCTTGCCGACGATGGCCTTGTTGTACTGAACGGCAAACCCGGACACGGTTGCCACGCGCCGCGACACATGGATCAGTTTCGTGGTGTCGACGCCGGTCTTGAAGGGCAAGATGTCGCTGCGCACGCGCATCGCCATCACGACTTCCTCGAGGGCGGTGTTGCCGGCCCGTTCGCCCAGCCCGTTGATTGTGCATTCGATCTGCCGCGCGCCGCCCTCGACGGCAGACAGGGCGTTCGCCGTCGCCATGCCAAGGTCGTTGTGGCAGTGCGTCGCGAAGATGACTTCGTCTGCCCCGGGCACCTCCCTGATCAGCCGCTTGATCAGTCCGGCGCTCTCGCGGGGTGCCGTGTAGCCGACCGTGTCGGGGATATTGATCGTTGTGGCACCCGCCTTGATCGCGATCTCGACGACACGCGCGAGATAGTCCCATTCGGTCCGCGTCGCGTCCATCGGCGACCATTGGACATTGTCGCAGAGATTGCGCGCATGGGTCACGGTATCGTGGATTCGTTCCGCCATCTCGTCTTTCGAGAGCTTCGGGATGTCGCGATGCAGCGGGGACGTGCCGATGAATGTATGGATCCGCGGCCGTCTGGCCTTCCGCACGGCCTCCCAGCAGCGGTCGATGTCCTGGAAGTTCGCGCGTGCCAGCCCGCAGATCACTGCGCTTTGGGCAAGCCTGGAAATCTCGCTCACGGCCTCGAAGTCCCCCTCCGAGGCAATCGGAAACCCTGCCTCGATGATGTCCACGCCCATCTCGTCAAGAAGCTCGGCGATTTCGAGCTTTTCGGCATGGCTCATGGTCGCGCCGGGGCTTTGTTCCCCATCTCGCAGCGTGGTGTCGAATATCAGTACGTGTTCGCTGTCAGCCATCTTCCTGTCCTCGAATTGCTGGCATGTCGCTGGGTGCCGGCCCGAATCGCCCGGACTTCCGTCGCTCCGGACCCCTGCTTGCCGGATCCGGCGGCATGGCGCGCACGGGCCGCCTCGGGGTGGCCATGGCCTTGATGCGGGGCGTGGCGCTTGGCGTCCCCTTCGCCAGATTGGTCGTTTGCAAGATTTTCTCCCTAGTCTGCTTTCCGGCGCGAGGACATCCTCTGAGCGGTCGCGCCGAAAGGCGCGCTCAGAGGCGGCTAAGGAGAAGAAGCAGGCCGAAACGATCGGCACGCGAATGTGCGATATGGCTTGCCTGTTTCATGGAAGGGGACGTTAGTCGCTGCGGGAGCGGGTGTCAAAGGCTCGTTGCGCACTGTCAGCGAAAGACCTTGTGCCGTGCGTCGCCGAAATGCGGGCCTGCCTTGCAGGTGCTGCGCAAGACTTGTCGCATCGGCAGGAGGCCGCCAGAGCGGGACATCCGTGTTGATCCCGGCACGATGTGCGTCGATTGGCGTGGATTTCCTTTTCCGGAGCACCTACCACAACCGGGACTCAGGATTGCCAAGGCGGCGTTTTTCGAGGAGGGCGGTTCTCATGATGCGCAACGAACCGGTGCAGGCCGAGGATTCCGTCGAAATCGAAATTCGGGCTGTACGGGAACAGGATCGAACTGGCTGGTGCAAGCTGTTTGCCAGTTACGGCCACTTCTATGACCAGCAATTGAGCGAGAACGTCCTTGATCGAGTCTGGGGCTGGCTAGTGGATGGAGACCACCCCACAAGTGGACTGGTAGCGGTCAGAGATGGCCAGATTGTAGGCTTTGCCCATTTTCGTCCTTATTTCCGCACGCTGACGGGAGGCTCCGCCTGCTTTCTTGACGATCTGTTCGTCGCGCCCGCCGAACGTGGTCGCGGAGTCGGTCGCCGTTTGATTGAAGCGACTTCCGTGCTTGCGGAGAGGGCAGGCTGGGACTTTGTGCGCTGGATGACGGCGCAGGATAACCGTCAGGCACAACAGCTCTACGATTCCGTTGCCGAAAGGACCGAGTGGCTGACCTATCAGCTCTCTCCGAAATCTGGCCGCAAGGCATGAAACGCAGCTAAGCTCCAATTGCTCGCAAATAGGATCAGGAATCCAGCGCGGCGGCTGTCGCCGCAACAGCAGCGACGCATCCGCTTGTGGACTGGATGATCACGGGAGTCAGGGATCTCGCTCCAACGCGTTCGATGCACGGCCGCTGTACGGAAGCGCCGTTGCAGCACCTTCAACCGGAACCGCAAGCGTCAATCGCTTTCGGTCGGGTTGGCGGCGGGCTCGTCCGCGCTGGTCGTCAGTGACCCGTTCTCCCAGATGCCGCTGAGCTCAACGCCGTTTTCGTAGCGCATCGTGCCCCTGCCATGGCGCTTGCCGGCATGGAACGCGCCCTCGTAGACGCCGCCGTTCGCGTAGGTCGCGACCCCGTTGCCCTCGATCTCGCCCGCCTTCCATTCACCGGAATAGGTGTAGCCGTCAGCCGTCCTGATCGTGCCCGTTCCCTCGCGCCTGCCCTTCACGAAGGCGCCCTGGTAAACCGAGCCGTTCGTGTAGCGCGACACGCCTTCGCCCTGGCGCTGACCGTTCACCCACTCGCCTTCGTAGGAAAATCCGTCCGCGAAGACGATCCTGCCAATGCCGTGCATCTGGGCATCCTTGAATTCGCCTTCGTAGACGGTGCCGTTGGCATAGGTCACGGATCCCATGCCATTGATCACGCCGCCGGCCCACTCGCCCTCGTAGCTGCCTCCGTCGGCATAGACGATCCTTCCGGTCCCGTGCGCCACGTTGTTCCTGAGGGTGCCCGTGAAGACAGAGCCGTCGGGATAGGTGACTTCGCCGGCACCCTCGATCTTGTCGGCCACCCACGTGCCCGAATACCTGTAACCGTCACTGCCGGTGAAGGTGCCTTGGCCGTCACGCATGTCGGCCTTGAACGTCCCCTCGTAGAGATCGCCGCTGGCATAGGAGACGCGGCCTTCGCCGTGGCGCTTGCCTTCGAGGAACTGGCCGTCGTAGATGTCTCCGTTCGGCTGGGACAGGCGTCCGTCGCCGTGAATCTGACCCTTGGACCACGCGCCGTCATAGATCGTCCCGTCAGCCATGGCGAACGATCCCTGGCCGTCACGCAAGCCTCCGACAAACGTGCCGTCATAGATCGCGCCGTCCGCGTATTCGATGCGTCCCTGGCCTTCCTTTTCGCCATTTGACCATGCGCCTTCGTAGACGTAGCCGTTCGGGTGCTCCATCCGGCCCTGTCCATGAGGCAAGGCGTCGACAAACTCCCCGACATAGCGCACGCCGGTGGCGTATTCGGCGACACCCCGGCCGTTGATCTTGCCGTCGTGCCACTCGCCGTCATACGTGCCGCCTTCCGCGAAGATGATCCTGCCGGTTCCTTCCGGCTTTCCGTTCACGAACTGGCCGATGTAGACCGAGCCGTCGCTGTAGCTCGCCTTGCCCTGGCCCTCGATCCGGCCTTCCACCCATTCGCCTTCATAGACGTAGCCGTTGGGCAGGCGGTACGTTCCCTGCCCGTGCTGCTTGCCGTCCTTGAACGTGCCTTGGTAGATGCCGCCATCGTCGTACTGCTTGGTGACGACGTCCTGGGCAAGCGCCCCTCCAGGGCTTGCTGCGACCAACGGAAGGATCAGTCCCAATGCCAGCTTCATCGTGCACCTCAGTCGCGCCACCGGCCCGATGCACGGTGGCCTGCCACATGCAGGAAAGACTAGTTGAGAGGCAAATTGCCCGCAAACGCTTTTCCCTGCGTTGACTCCTCGATCTGCAGCATGGCCCGCCAGTATCTCGTGGCGGGGTATTGCGTCCGGCTCTTGCGGGACATAGTGCCGGAAGGCATGATTTCCGGCCCCAAGGCGAGCAAAGCGGGGTTGGCTGAGGTGTCCGGCCCTGCAGAAAGATCCTGTGGAGACGCATGATGGCAAGAAGATTTCGCGTGACGCTGGCGCAAATGAACCCAACTGTCGGGGATTTCGCAGGCAATGCGGCGCTGGCGCGGTCCGCATGGGATCAGGGTCATGCGGCAGGTTCCGACTTGGTGATGCTCACCGAGATGTTCATCACGGGCTACAACACGCAGGATCTTGTGATGAGGCCATCATTTGTGCGCGACGCCGAAGCGTGTCTGGACGCATTGCGCGTGGCCTGCGCAGACGGTCCGGCACTCGGAATCGGTGGGCCGCTGCGCCAGGACGGAAAGCTCTACAACGCCTTTCACGTCTTCAAGGATGGTCGCGTGGTGCGTCGGAATCTCAAGCGCGAGCTTCCGAACGAGACCGTATTTGACGAGGTCCGGGTCTTTGACAGGGGACCCTTGGCGGGCCCTTTCGACCTCGGGGGCGTTCGCATCGGAGTCCCGATCTGCGAGGATGCATGGCATGAAGACGTGCCCGAGGCGCTCGCGGAGTCGGGGGCGGAGATTCTCCTGGTGCCGAACGGCTCGCCCTATTGCAGGGAGAAGTTCGATACCCGCCTGAACCTCATGGTGGCGCGAGTCGTCGAGACCGGCTTGCCGCTTGTCTATCTCAACATGATCGGGGGTCAGGATGACCAGGTGTTCGACGGTGGCAGCTTCGTTCTGAATCCCGGCTGCGAAATGGCGGTCCGGATGCCCTTCTTTGACGAGTCCGTTGTCCATGTGGACTTCGAGGAGGGGCGAAATGGCTGGCACGCGCTGAAGGGCGAGATCGCGCCGTGTCCGGACCAGTGGGAACTTGACTATCGTGCCATGGTCGAGGCCACCCGGGACTATATCCGGAAGGCGGGGTTCTCGAAGGCGCTTCTCGGCTTGTCCGGCGGTGTCGACAGCGCTGCCGTTGCCTGCATTGCCGTGGACGCGCTTGGTCCGGGGAACGTGCGCTGTGTCATGATGCCTTCGGAATACACGAGCGGACAGTCTCTGGATGATGCTTCCGCGGTGGCAGCGGCGCTTGGAGTCAGGCTCGACACGGTGCCGATCGCGGCGCCCGTCGAAGCGACGGTGCAAGCCCTGGCCCCGCTCTTTGAAGGCAGGGAGCCGGACATCACGGAAGAGAACATCCAGTCGCGGCTGCGCGGGGTCATCCTCATGGCGCTTTCGAACAAGTTTGGCGAGATGCTGCTGACCACCGGCAACAAGTCGGAGGCGGCCGTCGGGTATGCCACGATCTATGGCGACATGGCCGGCGGCTACAATCCGGTCAAGGATCTCTACAAGACTCGGGTCTTCGAGACCTGCCGCTGGCGCAACGCCAACCATCGGCCGTGGATGAAAGGGCCGGCCGGGCCAGTGATTCCGCCGGTCGTGATCGACAAGCCGCCGACGGCCGAGCTGAGAGAGGGGCAGAAGGACAGCGATTCCCTGCCCGAATACGCCGATCTGGACGTGATTCTGGCGGCCCTGATCGATGACGAAGTTCCGGTCGCCGAAGTTGTGCGGCTGGGATTTGACCGCGAGGTCGTCGAACAGGTTGAGCAGCTCCTGTACCGCGCCGAGTACAAGCGCTTCCAGTCGGCGCCTGGCGTCCGGCTGACAGAGCGGTCCTTTTGGCTGGATCGGCGTTATCCAATCATCAATCGCTGGCGGGATCCGTCCTGACGCGACAGCCGCCCGTCTCCGACGATGCCCGATTGCCGGGCGGGCGCGACCAATGCCTTGACTGGCCATGAAGGCGGAGCCGACCGACCCATTGACGGTGAGGAATTGGGTTCCCGAGGGCATGCAGGCTTGTTGCCGCCGCGTCGTGCGCCTAGATGGGGGCCATGAGGAGACTGATTCCATTCGTCAAGTCCCCGCCTGTCGTGTCCGTGCTCAAGCTTCACGGCGTGATTGCCGCGCGAACGCGTGGCACGCTCAATGACGCGAGCCTGGCGGGCCTGGTCGAAAAGGCGTTCACCAAGGGCAAGCCCGCTGCGGTGGCGCTTTCCATCAATTCGCCTGGGGGAAGCCTGGCGCAATCGTCACTGATTTCCGCGCGCATTCAGCGGCTCGCCGAGGAGAAGGGCCTAAAGGTCTACGCCTTTGTCGAGGACGTGGCGGCATCGGGCGGATACTACATTGCCAGCGCGGCGGACGAAATCTGGGTGGATCGGCATTCGATCATCGGATCGATCGGGGTCATTTCGGCGGGCTTCGGCCTGAAGGACTTCATCGAGCGTCATGGAATCGAGCGCCGCGTCTATACCGCCGGCGAAACGAAGAGCATGCTGGACGCGTTCCAGGCAGAGAAGCCGGAAGACGTCAAGCGGCTGAAGGTGCTGCAGGAGCACATTCATGCCGGTTTCATCGACCATGTGAAATCCCGCCGGGGCGCGCGCCTGAACGAGGACGAGGATCTCTTCAACGGAGACATCTGGGTGGGATCGGCGTCCCTTTCCACAGGCCTTGTCGACGGGATCGGACATCTCGTGCCGAAGATGAAGGAGGTCTTCGGCGAAAAGGTCGTTCTCAGGCTTTACGAGAAGCGTCGTCCGTTTCTTCACCGCTTCGGGGTGGCACTTGCAGCTGACGCGATGTCCGAGATCGAGGATCGTCTGGCTTTCCGGCGTTTCGGGGTCTGATTCCATGATGCTGAAGATCGTCACGATCTTTCTGATCTTCATTGCCTTGCTTGCGATATTTGGGAAGCTCCGCCTTTTGCTGCCACGCAACATGAGGGGGCTCGCGAAAAAGTGCGCTGGTTGCGGGCGATACCGGATTGGCAAGGGACCATGCCCCTGCGGAAGGGCGTGACGCTTGGCATGGATCACTGGTGCGGCCGGACTGGCAATCCTGCTTCTGGCGGGCGACCTTCTGGTGCGTGGCGCCGTTGGCGCAGCGCCACGCCTTGGGATCCCGGCATTTGTCGTTAGCCTGACTGTCGTCGCGCTCGGGACGTCTGCCCCGGAACTGCTGTTGTCGATTCAGGCGGTGCTTGGCGGCGCGCCAGGACTCGCGCTCGGCAATGTCGTCGGTTCAAACACCGCGAACGTGCTTCTGGTACTGGGCGTGCCCGCATTGATTTCGCGGCTGCGGACCAAGGAAACCGACTGCCGAAAGAGCTATGTGACCATGCTTGGCGCGAGCGCCGTGTTCTTCCTGCTCTGCATGATCGGGCCACTCAACTGGGTCCATGGCGTCATACTTCTCGTGATTCTGGTCCTGGTCGTGTCCGATCAGGTCCGGCATGCCGCCAGCCATCGTCGAACGGCAGGCCTTCAGCCGGTCGAAACGTCCGAGCTGCAGATGCGGCTGCGGACCATTGCGCTATTCCTCGTGCTCGGCATTGCCGGCCTTCCCTTGGGTGCCGGGCTGCTTGTCGATGCTGCGGTGGAGATGGCGGGCATCTTCGGCGTGTCGGACAGCGCAATTGGCCTGACCATTGTGGCCATTGGCACATCGCTGCCAGAACTTGGCACCACGACCATGGCGGCGGTGCGCAGAAACGTGGACGTGGCGCTTGGCAACGTCATCGGTTCGAACCTCTTCAACCTTCTGCTGATCGCCGGGGGCGCGGCGCTGTTCGGCGCGATTCCGGTGCCGAGAGAGTTCCTGGTCTTTGACCTATGGTGCATGCTTGGCGCATCGGTGCTGCTCGCCCCGTTCGTGTTTTTTCGCAAGTGGGAGATGACGCGCCGTTTCGGCGTGCTGTTCACGGTTCTATATGTCGTATACGTGATACTGGTGGTGCAGCACGGATGAATGGTCAGGCACTCGTGACGGGCGCGGGCAGGCGCCTTGGGCGCGCAATGGCGCTCTACCTCGCCAGGCGCGGGCTGGATGTCGTGGTGCATTGTCACAGGTCCCGGGACGAAGCCGACGCTGTCGCGGCCGCAGCACGCGACCTGGACGTGAAGTCCGTGGTTCTGGCGGCCGACCTGACCGTCGAAGAGGAAATGCAGGGTTTGGTCCCGAAGGCCGTCGAGGCTCTCGGAGGTCCGCTGACCGTGCTGGTCAATTCCGCATCGATTTTCGAGCACGACACGGTTCACACCTGCACGCGCGCGAGTTGGGACAGGCACATCGAGTCGAATCTCCGGGCTCCGTTCGTCCTGACGCAGAAGTTTGCCGAACAGGCTCCGGAACCGGAAACCGGCGGCGAATGGAACGAGCTCACGGCCCGGGCGCTGATCGTCAACGTCACTGATCAGCGCGTGAGGAAACTCACGCCGCATTTCGCGTCCTACACGATCGCCAAGTCCGCCCTCTGGACGTTGACCCGGACATCGGCGCAGGCTTTGGCGCCTGCCATCCGCGTCAACGCGATCGGGCCGGGACCGACCCTGCAAGGGGCGCGCCAATCGCGCGAGCACTACGCGAACCAGCGCCGGAACACCATCCTGAACAGGGGAAGCGATGTCACGGACGTGACTGGAGCGCTTGGATATTTCCTGGATGCGCCGAGCGTGACGGGACAGCTTCTCTGCCCGGACGGAGGCCAGCATCTGGCTTGGGAAACGCCTGATGTCCGGGGTGCGAAATGACCGGAGACTCGCCGAACCTGCCGTGAGTTGTGCACCGCGGCGGCGGGCCGTCACGCAGATGTTACAAAATCTTCAATGTTATCAATGTTTTGACGGGTGGACAAAAAATATCCTTGGAAATCAAGGCATTGCAAAATCGCCTAAAATTTGGGCATTTTCGCGAAGGGTGCTGAAATCAAGGAGAATTCCTCGACCGCCGCCAGTTTTCCGCAAAGATATCCCCAGGTTTCGTGGACAGCTTTCTTCTTGCTTCGAAATTCAACTTGTGCAGCGTGTCCGGAGACCATGGTTGAAGGATCGAGACCATTGCCCGTTCGAGGGCATTCAGTCATCAAGGCCAGCCTGAAGACGCTTGATGCGAGCCCCGGAGTCTACCGGATGCTCGACGAAAAGGGTTCCGTGCTCTACGTGGGCAAGGCGCGGAACCTGAATGCGCGGGTGTCGTCCTATGCCCGGCAGAGCGGGCATTCGCCCAGGATCGCGCGGATGATCCGAGAGACGGCATCGATGATGTTCCTGACGACTCGGACCGAGACCGAGGCCCTGCTGCTCGAGCAGAATCTCATCAAGCAGCTCAAGCCGCGCTACAACGTGCTGCTTCGGGACGACAAGTCGTTTCCGAACATTCTCGTGACCAAGGACCATGCCTTTCCGCAGATCAAGAAGCACAG
>VYCX01000290.1 GCA_009843725.1 Boseongicola sp. SB0675_bin_26 | reverse complement strand
TGACTGGTTCAGCGCGCCTGGACCCATGAGCCTGGCCCTGCCTTTCGACAACTCGTACGGACGGTTGCCGAACCGCTTCTATACCCGAATGGCGCCGTCACCGGTGGCTTCACCGGCAATGCTGGCGCTGAACGCGAAACTTGCAAGACGTCTGGGCATTGACGCGGACGCACTGGCGACGCCGGAAGGCGTCTCCGTCCTGGCCGGAAACGAGGTTCCCGAAGGGGCCGACCCACTGGCCCAGGTCTATGCCGGCCACCAGTTCGGCGGCTGGTCTCCGAAACTCGGCGACGGTCGCGCAATCCTGCTTGGCGAGATTGTCGCGCCCGACGGGGCCCGCTTCGACATCCAGCTCAAGGGATCGGGCCAAACGCCGTATTCGCGCATGGGGGACGGCCGCGCGTGGCTCGGACCTGTTCTGCGCGAATACATCGTGTCAGAGGCCATGGCGGCCCTCGGCGTGCCGACGACGCGGGCGCTTGCTGCCGTGACGACGGGAGAGACGGTCTTTCGCGAGGGGCCGTTGCCTGGCGCGGTGCTGACCCGTGTTGCTGCCAGCCATATCCGGGTCGGCACCTTCCAGTACTTTTTCGCGAGAAACGACCGCGAGGCGCTGGAAGCGCTCGTCAGCCACGCCATCGAACGGCATGCCCATGAAGCAGACGGTCCGCTGGACCTTCTGAACCATGTCGTGGAACGGCAGGCACTGCTGGTGGCGGCCTGGCTTGGAATCGGATTCATCCATGGCGTCATGAACACGGACAACATGACCGTATCCGGCGAAACCATCGACTACGGACCCTGTGCATTCATGGACGGCTTCAGCCCGATGCGCGTGTTTTCGTCGATCGACCATCAAGGCAGGTATGCATATTCACGCCAGCCCGACATCGCGATGTGGAACCTGGCGCAGCTGGCTACATCGCTCCTCCCGCTCATTGAAGACGTGAAGGACGCGCAGGCTGCCGTCGACCGGTTCCCCGCGCTCTTCCGCGATGCATGGCTGACAGTCTTCCGTGCAAAGCTCGGCCTGCAAGCAGCGGACGAGGGAGATTACGAGCTGATTCTCGGGCTTCTTGACGCGATGGCAAAGGGAAAGGCCGACTTCACCAATACGTTCCGGTCCCTCGGCACCCCAAAGGCACGCGACGCGTTCTCCGACCCTGAACTCTACGATGCTTGGGAGAAGTCCTGGAAAAAGCGACTGGGCAACGAAGGCGTGGTGCCGGACGACCGGGCCGAGACCATGCATGCGGCAAATCCCGCACTCATCCCCCGCAACCATCGGATCGAGCAAGCGATACAGGCTGCGGTTGCAGGCGACTTGGGCCCGTTCGAGCACTTGAATGCCGCCCTTCTGGCGCCGTTTTCCGATCTGGAAAAGTTCGCCGATCTTGCAAGGCCGCCGACCGAAAGCGAGGTTGTCTGTCAGACTTTCTGCGGCACCTGAGAAGGGCGATTGATCAGCACGAGGCCTATGCAGACAAGCCCCAGAGCCAAAAGGATTGGCGGCCCCAACGCCTCGTCCAGCAGCCACCATCCAAGGAGCACGCCGAAAACGGGTACGAGAAAGCTGAATGCGGCAACGCTGGCCGCAGGATAGATTGCGAGCAGCCAGAGCCAGAAGGAGAATCCGAAGGTCACCACGACCACGATCTGGAACGCCAGTCCCCAGAGGTGGATCGGTTCAAGCTCGCGCACGAAGGGACCGAAGAAGACTGCGGCAACGAGTAGAATCGGGGCAGAAACAAGCACCTGCCAGAACAACTGCCGGTCCGGCGAGACATCCTTGAGCCCCGTCCGTGCGATCAGTGCCAACGTGGCCCATCCAATGGCCCCGAGCAAGGCCAGCAGGTCGCCGAGCAACGCCCCTTCTCCGCTGTCGCCACGCCAGACAATCGCAACGGCAGCGCCAAGAAATGCCAGCAGCTGGCCGACAGCCTTGATGCGAGTGATTCGCTCGCCGGGAATGAACGCGTGAGCAAAGAGCGCCATCCATAACGGCATCGTGTTGAACAGGACCGATGTCCGCGAAACTGTCGTCAGGTCGAGTGCGACGAACAGGAAGACGAACTCGAGCGCGAAGAGCGTCCCCATGAGGCAGCCAAAGAACAGGTTCTTGCGCTCGAGGCCCAATGGCCGGCGCCGCACGGCAAACCAGAGCCAGAGGCAAATGACGACTCCCACCGACCGCACGCCGGCGAAGAAGACCGGCTGCAGCCCCTCGTTCACAACCCTGATGACAACCTGGTTGAATGCCAGCAGCAGCGAGAAGCCGAAAAGCGCAAACGCTCCCGCCGCATCTATTCGGTCCCTTTGCGTCATTCCGACATCCATCCTGTTCACGCAACCGTGTCGCGTGCACCTGTCGTGCCGAGTGCCTTGCCGGGGCTTGGCCCCGGAAGACATCCGACCAGGCACGCTGGCATGCATTGCGTCCTGACGGATTAGCCAGCCTGCGGGACACGTTCCGGGTCGCCATCGATGCCCCACGTATTGCGAAGCCAGCAAGGAGGCAAGGCAGTGTCGTGCGGCTGATGCCGTGCACCATGGAGGCAATCATCACCCCGGGGAGACCTGGCCTGTCATGGTCGCCGCCGCGTTCGGGTCACTGAATGATGTTCTTGCCGGCACCGGATCTGACCGAAGGGTCCCGACCAGGGGACCAATGTCGAAGCAGGGAAGCCGTCCAGCGGCCGCAGGCGCTGACGGGAACCAGGGCACGCCGCCGCAACGGCATAGTGCCTTCCAGCATCGCTGTGGTGGCCGGACCCTCGGATGCGAAGCCACGGGACATTGTCGTCTCTGGCGTGACGACTCCGGATGATTGGATCGGTCGGGTCGGCACGCAATCCGGCTCATGGGTTCGCGACGCGACCGTGCCTGCCGGCGCCGGTTGCGTCGAAGCAGTGCCTCGCCTTCCTCGACCATGTCGCCGACGTTCACGGATGGCTGAAGGGCGGTACCGACCGGACGTTCCACTTCGCGCCGACCTCGGCCTTCTGGATGAACGTCGTCGAGGGGTTCGTCTCCAAGCAGTCCAGGCAAAGGTTGAAGAATGCGGTCTTCGACTCGCTTGACGAGTGCATCGCGGCGATCGAGAGCTGCATCAAGCACCACAATGCCAACCACGCCCGCCCGTTCCGCTGGAGCAGGAAGCCGGAGGACCTCGTCGCGGCGTGGAAGAGAGGCCACCAGAAGCTTCAGGACATGGCATCAAATGAATGAATCAAGCCAATGGCAAATTAAGGCACACAACGTGGCTCCAACGGGAGGCGGCGCATTGCTCCTCGGCTGGCATCCCTTCGGGCAAGGCGTGGGCTCGTCCACTTCGCAAATTTAAGCGCATGTGGGCAGCAGGCTACAATGTCGCCGCGGCGGCCTGAGTACCATGCCGGCGACCGAGGCGCTGTGATGGCACACCGCGTTGTCCGGCGCAGCGGCATGGAGTAGCTCGGTGGCACTATGGAACCCATCGACCCCAAAGTCCTTGAGACCACGCTCCTGCGGGGCATGGCTGGGACCGGAGGCCAGTTCCGCGCGCGCCGCGATGCCTGCGACACCCTCATTGCAGACTACGCTCAGAACCAACGGGAATCCCGTCGAAAACTAACCTCTCATGACGCTGATCTTGACAAGCGCATCGCGCCCGCGGCATTTTGCATCGATGCTGTCCCGGCGACTGATCCTGATGGGCCTCTGCACCTTGCCCCTTCCTGCACATGCATTGACTAGACGCTACGAACTGGAACCCCATGCCTCGCGCGCAGGATTCACCTACTGGATGAACGGGGCCAGACGGAAAGGCGAGATGCCGGTCGGTCGCGCCGATTTCCAGATCGACCCGTCCAATCTGGCCGCCAGCTCGGCCGATGTGACGCTGCGTGCAGATCAAGTGCGGACCGGGTTTTTTCTTGTCACCAGAATCCTGAAAAGCGCGGCAATGCTGGACGCTGGTCGCTTCCCCACCATTCGCTTCGTCTCCACCGCCGTCAGGCCGGCCAAGTCTGGCCGACTGTCGGACGGCGCGAAGCTGGCCGGAGAACTGACGATACGCGATGTTACGCAGGCAGTAACCTTCGATACCCTCTTCATGCCTCAGGCGGACAGCGCACAGGACGACCTTGGCCGCATGACGGTCCGCCTGACCGGCCGGATCAGTCGGTCAAGTTTCGGCGCATCCGGGTACAAAGCGCTGGTCGGGGACGAAGTAGGCTTGAACGTGGTGATGGCCATGCGCGCAATCAATTGAACGGATTCTCATGCACGACACTGCGGGTTCTGCCGCACAATTGGCTCGGGATGCAGCCTTGCGCCCTCACAAGTCAGGAACACTTCACGGCAGGTGGCGCGGCTCTCGGAAAAGGAGCCCGAAATCACTGATCAAGGTCAAGATTTCCGTCCTTCGACCGTAGGTCATGACGGAAGCCCGGGCCGCATGCTCTTGCGACTGGTCACTGCCCCCGTGTCCTGAACCTCTTGCAACAATCTCGACTTGACAGGCTGTCCTGAGAGCCGTCGGCACACGACGCAACGTGTCGGCTCATCGGCGGTTCGGGACAGCCATCATCATGCGCCGTCCGCGTCTCCCAACAACAAGTTGCTGCCTGGATTCAACGACAAGCCCATCCACCCGAACGAACTCAGCGACGTTTCTGGCGACAAGCGTCAGCGATCTGGCCAGTGCCTGACCGGCGGTCAGGAGGTCGCACGGGCCGATTGGCGTCCCTTTGCGTGCCGGGCCAGCGTGGAATTCGCCCGCACGCCTTCCGGCTCGTTTCGACAGGCCCAAGACCGGAAATCGCAGGGCTTCGACGCGTGCGGTGTAGGCCTCCACTTGTGCACTCCTGAATGCCCCCGAAATAGGGCTCGTGCATCACAACGGAGGACACTCCGAAGTCGCTCACGTCCTGCCCTTTCCGCCGCGACACGATTGCCGGCTCACCTGCGATGGCCGCCATGACGACGTCGGTGCCAAGCAGGCACTTCACGCAAAGACATTCAGTTCGGGTCGGGACTGTTCGCCCTGCACTTCCGTTGCCGCTTCCACAGCATCTGCGTCCAGCGACCCCATTTCATGCAATGCGTCGAGCCTCGCCCTGCCCTCTTCAACTGGCTCAAGGATTACACCCGCGCGCACCTTCGGTGCTGATGGAATTTTCACGCCGTTGATATCACGTCGTTTTCTCCTGTCAAATTCGCGGCGTCGGACAGGAACATGGTGGCTTCTGTTCCCCGCTGCAACTGCACGGAGAATGGACCCATGGCAACCCTAACCTTAACCGACGCCCGAATCAGGGCGCTCAGGCCCCGCAGGTCGGCGCATGACGTCCGCGACGCGCAGTTGAAGGGCTTCGGCGTCCGGGTGCTCCCGTCGGGCCGCAAACGCTACTTCATTCACTGTCAGTGCGACGGCGAACGCATCTGGAGGATCGTCGGCGGCGCTGACAACATCAGCGCGGGCGAGGCCCGCTCGCGTGCCGAAGCGATGCTGGCGGCGATCAGGCGAGGCAGGCCCGCGCCGACCACGCCGGAGGACACGGTCTTCGAGGCAGTCGCGGAGGCGGCGTTCGGCCGGCACGGGCGGTCCTGGAAGCCCGGCACGCTGAAGGTGAACCGCTCGTATCTTCGCAGCCAGATACTGCCCCGCTTCGCAGGCCGCCAGATCGCGGAGATCAACCGGCGGGACGTCGTGCGGTGGTTCGCGTCGCTAAGGGCGACGCCGGTCGCGGCGGACCGATCCGTACCCGTGCTGTCGGTGATCATGCGCGAGGCGGAGCGCATGGGCTTCAGGGAGGAAGGATCCAATCCATGCCTCGGCATCCGCCGCTACAGGCGGAAGGGGCGGGAGAAGTTCCTGTCCGATGCGGAAGTTCGCTCCCTGGCGCGCTGTCTCGACGCTTGCGAGAGCGAGCGGCCCCTTTCCGTCGCGGCCATTCGGCTGCTTTTGCTGACGGGATGCCGAAAATCGGAGATCGTCACGCTGCGTTGGGCGGACTATCGGGAAGGCGCGCTGTTCCTTCGGGACAGCAAGACCGGACCCCGGACCGTCTGGCTTTCGCGCTCCGCGCGGGACGTGCTTGACGGAATCGGGCGAACATCGACATGGGTTTTCCCTGGCCGAAAGAGGGGCGGGCCGCGGTCCAGGGGTTGGCTGGACAGCTTCTGGTCGGGCACGCGTGCTGAGGCGGGTCTCGGGGACGTGCGCCTTCACGATCTGAGGCACGTCTATGCCAGCATCGCTCTCAGGCAGGGCGAAAGCGTTCTCGCGATCGGCCGCCTGCTTGGCCACCGCTCCGCGGAGACCACACTCAAGTACACGCATCATGCCGACTCCATGGCGGCCGAGGCCGCTGCGAAAGTCGGCACGGTGCTTGCGGAGGGCTGACCGATGGCGGCACGGAAACGCATCCGTCTCACCGATGCCGGCATCGCCCGCCTTCGTCCCGGGACACGCGAGTTCACCGTCTGGGACAGCCGCGTCCCCGGCCTCGGGGTCCGCGTGAGGCCGAACGGCGGCAGGAGTTACGTCGTTATCCGGACGGTCGAGGGGCGCACCAGGCGCGTCTCCCTCGGCTCCGTTGCGTCGATGGGCGTCGACGAAGCCAGGCACGAGTGCCTGCTGCGGAATGCCGGTGCAGTCGACACCGCGCCGAAGGAGGCGGCACGGGAAACTCCGCTGTTCTGTGATTTCGTCGCGGGCAAATGGCACTCGGCCCACATGGACCGCTTCAAGCCCTCGACGCGCAAGGGCAGGCGATCCATGCTCAAGACGCAGCTCCTGCCCGCATTTGGCACGACGCGACTTGACCGCATCACGCGGGCCGGGGTCGAACGTTGGTTCGAGGGGTACAGCCGAACCGCGCCCGGCGGAGCCAACTCGGCGCTCGACCTGCTGCGCCAGATCCTGAACTTCGGGATCGCGTGCGGGCACCTGGAGACGAACCCCACGCGAGGCGTCACGAAGAACCGGCGGACGCCCATGACCCGCTTCCTTTCCCGCGAAGAGATCAGGCGCCTGCACGACGCACTCGACGGGGTCTCCCGGCGCGGCTCCTCGCAGCGCCAGCAGGCCGACATGATACGGTTGCTGATGCTCACCGGCTGCCGCAAGGGGGAGATTGTCAACCTGCGCTGGTCCGAGGTGACCGGCGACACGCTCGCCCTTTGCGACAGCAAGACTGGCCCGAGGAGGGTGCACCTGAACCCGCAGGCACGCGCGGTTCTCGAGCGCCAGCCGCGCGGGACGGGTCCTTGGGTGTTTCCGTCCTCTCGCCGGCCGGACCGGCCAAGCAGCAGCATCCACCTCTGGCCAGCGATCCGTCAGGAAGCAGAAATCGGTGACGTCCGCCTTCATGACTTGCGTCACAATTTCGCAAGTTACGCTGCCATGCAGGGCGTTCCGGTGCCGGTCGTGTCACGCCTTCTTGGTCATTCAAGCACGAAAATGACACTGCGCTACGTTCACCTCGACGACCGCAACGTCCGCGAAGCGGCGGAACGGGTCGGGGAGGCAATGGCGCGACTGATGGCTGGTGAGAGCGACTGACACGGTCGTCGGGAGTGCGGTTGTAAGAGCAGGCATCCGACAGATGCCACGCATTCCGCGGATCCCGTGCCGCAACGCTTGAAATTCGCTTGCGGACACATTCGGAATGTCGCGGACGCGACACCAAGCCAGCCTGCCCGAACGGATCCTGGGCACCGGGGAGGACGCCCATGACCGCAGGGTTCCGCGTGAGGCCCGGACGGGCGCGCCAAGGGGGAGGGTCGTGCCGGAACGGCGCGCGCGCTCAGCGTCAACATCACCTCGTCTTCTGGCCCCGGTCTTTCTGCTCGCCGTCCTCGGCCAAACATTATGCCTTCAGCAGTTTGATGATTTCCGGACAGGAAAGCTCTCTACCGACGAGATTTTCTCTCATCGGTCCAAAAATCTCGCACATGCGTCTGTATCTCTTTAGGGTAGGAAAATGTGAGTTCAGGTCTCGGTCCTTGAATGTCGTGAACCTGTCGAGGCGATTAATCAGGAATCGCGCAATGTCTAGATGCTTGAACTCGTTGTTGCCATCGAAACCGCGAAACTCAACATGCCGGCCCCGCGGCCCGACCTTCTCCTCGACTTCCCTTTTCTCTTCGTCCGAAAGCCGGGCATGGCCGGATTCGATGAAGGACCACGTGTCCAGCACGTCCACGACCTCTTTCACATCTTCTTCGCGGTCAGCGTGGCCGTGAATCAGTCCACCGTACTTCCATGCCAGCGCCCAGAAGTGGCCCCCCGCAATCGCCTCCTCAACGAATTGCGGATCCATTTCGCTATCCTTGACCTTCAGGTGGTCGTACAGTTCGCGCAGCATCGCCAATATCAGCGTTTCGCCGTGACTGACCTTGATGCTGCCGTCGCCCAGGACGGCCAATCCTGTATCGGCAAGCCTCCGCATGGCTTCGGCTCTGGACGGCATGTCAGGCTGCTCCATGCGCCAGTCGTCAACCCGTTGCACCATTTGCGGGTCCAGCCGCATTTCGAATCTTTCAGTCTTCACCGTGGCCTCCTTTATGCATGTCTTTTTGGTCCATACCGTATATTTGACGTAATATACGTAATCACTACGTGAATAAAGTGGATTCAACCTTACCAATGCCCGCCGAGTTCCAAGCAGCTGTGCCTGCGCGACCTTCGCCGGGACCGTGCCCGAGACGGCAAACGCCCGATCGGTGCTGCCATCGTACCCGCGCGTTTGGCGCGAAGCGACCGAGGCGGACTGACGACGTCCGCTCACAGGCCCCGAAGCTGGTGGTCAAGGCTCGCGTCGAGGGCATGGACGCGCTGCCAGAAACGGAACGGCCCCGGTCCTCTGCTCAAGTTCCTTGGGCGCCATTGTTTGGCCACGAATTAAGGGGAGGCGCCGTACACTACGCCATTGATGAAGAGTTCTCGCATCACTCAACCGAAACCGACAGCCCTTGGGCAGGATTCCAATCTCTACGAAGCTCGCACTTCACGGCGCAAGGCGCCGTCTCCCTTGAACTTCCTTTCAGGCATCCGGTACGAAGGTGCGGATGCAAGGTCGGCTGCATCCGTGCAAGTCGTGCTCTGGACGCGTACGGTATTTCGCGTGCATGCTTCCGGCCAACTTGAACGAAGCCCGACTCCGAGGAAGGCCCACGCGACCGAAATGTCCTGCATGAGCTTCGGATATGCACTTGAAACGGGTCATCCTGAATGACGGGATTTCAACGCCCCGCAAAAGAGCCGAGAAGTACGGCAAGTCTCATGATTTGGATCCATTGCGTTGCATCGGCAGCGCTTCCGCGCGCGTTCCTTGGGCAGTGTGAATCCGGCTGTCGTCGACATGCCGGACGATCAACTGGCGTCATCGGAAAACCCGCCGCCCCAATTGACCGCCGTGACTGAAGCATCCCGTTCGCCAGCGCACGACCTGCCTGCGAAATCGAAGGTTGCGGGCAGTCTCTTCCATGCAAGGAGAAAGGGCGTGGCTTCGCTGCTGTTCGCCCTGATCCGGCCGGGACAGGCCAGGGCGGCAACGGTGACGGCGGACAGCGTCAGGCTTGGCTTCGGCTCGCGATCAAGGCAGATCCCCCTGAGCGACATCAAGGCGGTCCGGCTGAATTCGGGCTGGCGCTGGGGCGGCGCAAGGCTGGAGCACTCGGCGGGCGGAGCCACCGTGTCGGGCCTCGCCCGAGCCGAGGCGGGAGCGCTGGCGAACGCGATCGAGACGGCGAGGACCGACTGGTGGCGCCGCTGGCTGGCGCCCCGGATCGATGCGATTCGTGCGGTGAACGACCGCCTGGACAGCCTCGCCGATCCGCCGCGATACGTTCGTTCCGACGACATCCGAAGGCTCGAACGGGACGCGCTGGAGGCGACGGCCGGACTCGCCGGGCGCTGGCCGGACGTCCTGTCCGATGCCCCGGAAATCCGGATGCTGAGGGCAATCGAGGACTTCCTGGAAGCGCCGGGCGATGCCCGTTCGAAGGCCAACGAGGCGTTCGTCGCGAACGAGCTCGTCCGGTCACGCGACCTGTTCGACCGGATCGAGGCCAGGCCACTCACGGACGAACAGCGCAGGGCGGTGGTCGTCGACGAACAACGCAACCTGGTGGTCGCCGCCGCGGGCAGCGGGAAGACCTCGGTCATCGTGGCGAAGACCGGATGGCTGATCCGCAGGGGATTCCGGAAGCCTTCCGAGATCCTGCTGCTCGCCTTCGCGCGGGACGCCCGAGACGAAATGGAAGCGCGCATCGGCAAGCGCCTCGGGACGGCCGCCAGCGGCGTGGCGGTCCGGACCTTCCACGGACTGGGCATGGCAATCATCGGCAAGGCCGAAGGCAGGCGACCTGCGCTGGCCCGCTCGGCGGAGAGCGACCGGACGCTGTTCGACCAGCTCAAGCGGATCGTGTCGGATCTCCTGGCCGACGGCGCGCTTTCGGAAAGCGTTGTGGAATGGTTCCAGGACCAGTTCGCGCCCTACAGGAGCGTGCACGAGTTCCCGAACTGGGGGGCGTACTGGAACTACATCCGCAAGAACGAGATCCGCTCGCTGAACGGCGACGAAGTGAAGAGCTTCGAGGAGTGCGAGATCGCGAACTTCCTCCACCTCAACGGCATCGCCTACCAATATGAAGCGCCCTACGAACACGAGACGGCAACAGCCGAGAGACGTCAGTACAGGCCCGACTTCCATCTCCCCGAACACGGAATCTACATCGAGCATTTCGGGGTCGACGCGAAGGGAAACACGGCGCCGTTCGTCGACCGGGAAAGATACCATGAGGAGATGGAGTGGAAGCGCAACGTGCACGCCGAACGGCGCACTGTCCTGGTCGAGACCTTCACGCATGAGCGCACCGACGGGCGGCTGATCAGGAACCTTCAGCGGAAACTGGCCGATCGCGGCGTGGAACTGGCGCCGATTCCCCGGGACCGCGTGTTCGCGCTGCTCGAGGAACAGCGCCGGGTCGACCCGTTCACCCGTCTCCTCGCCACCTTCCTGCAGCACTTCAAGGGCGGCGGGCATTCCCTGGAAGAGGTTGCCACTCGGGCCCGATCCCTTGATGACGGCGGACGGGCCGAGGCGCTCCTGGCGGTGTTCGGCCCGGTCTTCGAGCGCTACCAGGAGACGCTTGCCCGGGCGGGCGAGATCGACTTCCACGACATGATCAGCCGGGCGACGGAACATGTTGAGGCCGGCAGGTACCGTAGCCCCTTCGGCTACATCCTGGTCGACGAGTTCCAGGACATCTCCCCGGCCCGGGCGCGTCTCCTGAAGGCGCTGCTCGACGGCTCCCCGGGCGCTCAGCTGCTCGCGGTCGGCGACGACTGGCAGGCGATCTACCGGTTCGGCGGATCGGACATCGCGGTGATGCGGGAGTTCGGCGAACGCTTCGGCGAATTCGAGCGCATCGACCTGGGGACCACGTTCCGGTGCGCGGACCGCATCTCCGCCGTCGCGACGGACTTCGTGCTGCGCAATCCGGCGCAGATCCGCAAGACGGTGCGTGCGACGCGCAAGGCCGAAGGCCCCGCGGTGCATGTGGGCCTTCCGGGCGAAGGCGGGCTCTCGCTGCTCAAGGAGGCGCTCGACCGGATCGACGAGGATGCCAAGGGGCACGAAGGGAACTCGGAGGTGCTGCTGCTCGGCCGTTACCGGCACCTCAAGCCCCTGAACCTCGACAGCCTGGCGAAGCAGCATCCGCGCCTGCGCTTCAGCTACATGACGGTGCATCGCGCCAAGGGCCTGGAAGCCGACTACGTGGTGGTGCTCGGGCTGTGCGCCGGCAGGTTCGGATTCCCGGTCGAGATTGCGGACGACCCGCTGCTGGACCTAGTGATGGCGGCGCCCGAGGCGCATCCCAACGCCGAGGAAAGGCGGCTGCTCTACGTGGCGCTGACCCGCGCGCGCCGGCAGGCGTTCCTGCTTGCCGAGGGCGGCGCCCCTTCCGCGTTCGCGACGGAACTGATCGAGGACAAGGAACGGGTGACCGTTTTCGGACGCCTGCCCGAAGGCGACGTCGCATGCCCGCAGTGCAAGGAGGGGCGTCTGGAACGCCGGGAAAACGCCCGCGACGGAAACGTCTTCTACGGCTGCTCGAACTGGCCCCATTGCGAGCACACGGGGCGTCCATGCCCGAAATGCGGCGCCGGCCTGCCTGTCAGGTCGGGCGACGGGTTTCGCTGCCGGGACTGCGGCGGCTCGATCAAGGCATGCCCGGACTGCGGAGGCTGGCTGGAGACCAGGATGGGGAGGTTCGGCCGCTTCCTGGGGTGCTCGAACTACCCGGCATGCGAGTACACGCGGAACCTGCAGCGGCGTGGAGCGTGAGATCGAGCAACCCGAGCTCTCCGTCGTACGCGCGCAGGGCGCGCTGGCCAGACGGACGCGATGCGTCTGTCGGGCGAAGAAGGGAAGATCCGGATGCAAGGTCACGATATCGTTGGCGCGGCAAGCATAGGCCGCTCTCACGCTGACGACTTCTGGCCGGGTCCGGGAAATGACCCCGCTCCACCACTACAGGCAACCAACCTGGGCACTCATGAAGGGATTGGTCGGAGCACAAGGGCTGTCAGTGCTTCACCAAACTCCGACGCAACAGTTGCGGTTCCGTATTCGGTGCATTTGCCCCCGGCGACTGCTCCGAGGCCGTCTCAGTCCGGGGATGTCAGGTCAAACTGGAGTCGCACCCAAATCGCGTCGCTGATTGTGTCGTCTGCCTCGCGGAACAAACCGACACCCGACGCCATGACGGAATAGAGCGACAGCCGCCCCGCTCCAGGCCTACCTCGTGATGCAACGCAGATGCCGCACTTGTCCGCGGTGACACCAGGATGCGAGCCTTCCCTGAGTCATCCCATTCAGGCGTAACGGAGAGGTTCAGGACGATTCACTGCATTCTTCTGCGTTTGCTATCGGATTTGCAGGGCTCGCAACGAATGCATAGATCACGTGCCGACCGCCATTTCTGATGGAGCGATGCATTGGCCCAAAATTCGTCTGGGATCAACGAGCGGCAGAAGCTGTTCCGACCTCCGGTGATCAAGTCCGAAGGCGGTACCGCTTCGGAGCGCCGCCTCGCGAAACTGGCAGAAAGATCGTTCCTGAACCTTTGGTCCTACCCAAACCCGTATCGAGATCAGAGGCAGGGCGGAACGGGCAATGGCGACGGCAAGGAACTCTGCGACCTGCTCGTGGTCTGCGGCGAGCACGTCATCATCTTCAGCGAAAAGACCGTCGGCTGGCCGGGCGGGGACATCGAGACCGCGTGGTGCAGGTGGGCAAGGAAGGCGATCCGGGACTCGGCCAGGCAGACCAAGGGCGCCGAGCGCTGGATAGCCAAGTTCCCCGGGCGACTGTTTCTTGACCGTGACTGCACGAGGCCTTTCCCGATCGGTCTCCCGCCGGAAGAGGTGCGACGGGTCCACCGGGTGGTGGTGGCCAACGGAAGCGCGAAACCATGCCGGAAGCACACGCGAAGCTCCTCGGGCAGCCTGATCATAAGGCCGGGCGTCAAGGGTGACAGCCACTGGACGAATCGAAGTGGCGAACCGGAGCCGTTCGTCATCGGCGATGTCGATCCCGACAGTTCATTTGTACATGTGTTCAACGAAGCCGCCCTTGAAATCGTCATGGATGAACTCGACACGGTCAGCGACTTTGCGGGATATCTTGCGAAGAAGGCCGCCTTTGTCCGATCCGGCGATCTCGTCGAAGCGCACGGCGAGGAGAACCTGCTCGCCTACTACGCAATTCGGATAAACGACGACGGTGACCACGACTTTGTCGTCGAAGATGGGAAGGTCCCAATATCCATCGATAGCCGACAGTATGACAAGAAGGCTTATCCCCTTAGCACAGGTGGTCCCACATCTTGTGCCTGAGGGGGTTGC
>VYCX01000286.1 GCA_009843725.1 Boseongicola sp. SB0675_bin_26 | reverse complement strand
CCATGCCGTTCCGCATCACGGTCAGGAAGTTGTCGTCGAAACGCGCGATCGATGCGCCGATATCCTGCCCGATGGCGCTTGTTGCCATCAGCGTGGCGACACCCGCCGCAACTATTGATTTCTTCATGGATTTCCTCCCTTCAGATGGGTGTCCGGCGCACCCGTTGCCTTGCCGGAACCGTGCCCCGCCTTCGTGCCACGCAGGACAGAAAGGCCGAGGCAAAAATCGAGTGAAACGTCAATGCTTCGGGATTTCTCAACTTCACGCGAAGTCTGGTGGCAGTGTTCACTCCACAACGTACACAATCCCGCAAGCAACTCGCGTCCCCCCATTTCGCGATGGCAGTCTACCTTCCGATTCCGCTTTTGCAACCGGTTGCATTGTCCCGTGCTGTGCAAATTCGTTCTCACCCCGCACCCGATGCAGGCACGCGCTTAAGTGATGCCGAACTTCGTCGGGCACGATACGGAACGCGCCACAGCGTCGAGCTGCCTTCGCAAGAGCGACGGTTCCCTGCACCCGGTGTGGCAGTGCAGCGTCAGAATCGCCTTCCAGACCCGCCACTGAACGCGTCACCGGGCTGGCGCTCCCGGAACGGCGCTTCTGTCTGGAAGGTCGCGCTGCCGACCAGCAGCAGGTTCTGTTGCGCAAGCGCCCGAAGGCGCCGGAAGAACGTCACCCGGTGACCTCGACCGTCTGCATCATTCCCAGGTCTTCGTGCCGCAGGATGTGACAATGGATGACGAATTTGCCGGTGAAAGTCTCGAATCGTGTACGAAACGTGATCGAGCCGGGACTGTCGTCACTGAATGGCAGTGCGGCCGTATCCTGCCAGCGGCGCAAGGGATCGTCTTCAGTCAGTTCGATGCCATTGATGTGAGTAACAAAAAACGGGTTGACATGGATGTGGAAGGCGTGGACCCCACCCGTGTTGTTGTAGATTGTCCACTCTTCCATGGCTCCGAGTGGAATGCTGTGCTTGACTTCCCGGTCGTACGCTTGACCATCGATTCTGAACTGAGGCGAAAACGTGATCTCGCGTCTGGATCGCGGCACTTCGGCAATCGGTTCCAGTCCTGGACCTGGCAGAGCGTCATCGTCCGACCAAGCCGAATTCAGCGGCCGTCCAGCTACTTCGATCTTGATTTCGGATGCGATTGCCCCGCTCAGGCCGAGAGCTTCCCGTGCTTCGCGAATGACAGGAATGGAAAAGGAGCTGTCTTTTGCGTCAGGCGGCATGCGCACGATAAAGTCGGTTCGGTTGCCTGGCGCGAGCGCAGCAGGATTCAGCCAGGGTTCATCGTCGTTTCCCTGATCGACCCTGATACGCCTGGGCAGCGTCAGCCCGTCAAAGGCGACTTGGTAGATCTCCAGTTCCGGCACGTTTGTGCGAAGGTAGGCAAAGGAGTTGCCGATCGCTTGGGCGTTGATGACTCTCCATCGCTGCACTTCGCCCGGACGCATCGTGATCGTGGGGTTTACGATGCCGCCTCCCGCCGGATCGGTCAGCACCAAGCCCTGATTCATGATCATCAGAATCCTCTCGCTGGCTTGTGCGATGTAATTTGGCATCACCCCAGGGCGGTCGCGAATGACCAGAGGTCCCGACAAGCCCGCTGCAACCTGTTGAAATGTCGAACCGTGTTTGTGAGCATGGTACCAGAAAGTGCCCGATGGATGATCCGCGCCCGTTTCGAAGCGGAACCTGTTTTGGTGCCATCTGAACGCCTTGAGGTCTTTGCCGCTGGCTTCGGCGCAGGGCACGACCTGGTCCTTCGGCACGACGCTGACGAAAACGTTGTCGGAATCAAACCGGCCTGAAGAATCCGTCGTCGGAGAGACATGCAACCCGTGCGTGTGAAGGTTCGTTGTGTTTTGCCCGTGAAACGCATTGCGGTCGTCAGTGCAGTCGTCGTGCAAGGCCGGCAAATCGTTGATCAGGTGCACATCAATCGTATCGCCTGGATTTGCCACGATGGTTGGCCCGGGCGAAATCCCGTTGTAGGTTGGTCGACCGTTCACCTCTTGCACTCTCAGCGTCAGGTCCGTCCTGCCCGCATCTCGGCCTTCCGAAACTGCAGCCGCCCCGCATCCAGCACTTAGCAAGGATGCCACGCCAAAGGCGGCAGAGCCACGCAACATCGAACGCCGAGAAAGGGCACGGATCATTGCCTGACGATCCATTGCTGGAACCGCATATGTGCGTCTGAACACTCGGAGAATCGAAGATTCCGTGCCATGAAGGGACCTGCCGAGCGGCTGTCGGCGCCGACGCTCAGGCACCTTGTCTGATCTTCCGACGGACGGATTGTCATGGAACCGGGATCGTAGATGAACCTTTGTGCACTGGCCGACGCATCACAATCAACCAGACCGAGCGGTTCAGCCGGATCTTCCGGATGCAGATTCGCCATGCATTTTTCCTTGAAGGCGACCGACACGATTTGACCAGTGGTCTCGGCAAAGCGAAACTGCACGTCTCCGCCCCGTGGTTTGCACGAGTGGGCATGCAGGCGATCGGACAGCCCGCGCCCGATCGTGTCGATGCACCATCCTAGATCATCGGCCTCGTCCAAATTGTCTGCCAGATGGATGACGGGTGCCGGTGTCCGGAGATCAGGCGGAGCGGCATTTGCGGCGGTGGCAGCGACAAACAATGCCGCTGTTGCAAGCATGAATTTCGGCAGTCGGCGCATGTGTACCTCGCTTGAATTCGTCACGGTCGTTTCCACATTATACGCATCTCAATGGTCAGTCCGTCGCAAATTGCCTTCGGTAGGCAGAAGACTCGTTGTCCGTGGCAAGGATGATCGGAAGCGACCTTGCCAAGCGCAGTTTTCAACCTCATGGCGCTCACGCAGGCGGCTCGTGCTTTCGGAAGAATCTTGTCCGGTCAAACGCGGGCGTTCCGGGCATCCCTGCCAGTCAGTGCCCGTCAATTCAGGCGCTTGCTCCGCCGAGGAAGAGCTTTCTCTCGACATTGCACAGCGTCTCAGCCGGGCCGCTCTCAGCGATGACGATAGTTTCCGTCGTCTCCAGGCCCCAGCCGTCCATCCACAGGCCCGGCATGAAGTGAAAGGTCATGCCCGGATGCAGCACGGTCTCATCGGAAGGGCGGATCGACACGGTGCGCTCGCCCCAGTCCGGCGGGTAGCTCAGGCCGATCGGATAGCCGCAGCGCCCGCCGCGATCAATGCCGACCTTGGCCAGCTCGCCATTCAACGCATTGGCGACGTCGCAGGCTCGGTTGCCGGCGCGCGCGGCATCCAGCCTGGCGTTGAGTCCCGCTGTAAGCGCTTCGGATGCATCCAGCATGGTCTGCGGCGGCTTGCCAAGGAAGATTGAGCGGCACAACGGCGCGTGATAGCGACGGTAGCAGCCTGAGAGTTCAAAGAAGGTGCATTCGCCGGCCTTCATTTCGTTGCCGTTCCACGTCAGGTGCGGCGCGGCTGCATCCAGCCCCGAGGGTGTCAACGGCACGATGGCAGGGTAGTCGCCCCAGTCGTCGTCCACTCCCATCAGGCCGGCATGGCATATCTCGGCCACCAACTCGTTCTTGCGCAGGCCCGGCCTGGCCCTTTCCAACGCGACGTTGACGATCTTCTCGGTGATCTTCGCGGCTTTACGGATGAAGATCATTTCTTCGTCCGACTTCACCCCGCGCTGCCAGTTCACGAGCGCGGTGGCATCCACAAAGGTGGCATTCGGCAGCTCTGCATTCAGAACCATATGGGCTTTGGCCGAATAGTAGTAATTCTCAAGCTCAATCCCGATCCGGGCCTTCTCATGCCCAATTGCCCGCAGCCGTTCGGCCAAGTCTTCCATCGGATGGCAGGTGGCTGACTGTACATACCTGTCGGCGTAGCCCAGCACCTTGTCGTCCTCCATCCACACCGTACGCCGCCCGCCATTGGTATCCTGAAAGCGCCCCCACCACAGCGGATCACCATCCAGTCCCAGAATCACTCCTTGGTGCACGTAGAACGACCAGCCGTCATAGCCGGTCAGCCACGCCTGGTTCGAAGGATCGGTCACGAACAGAACGTCGATTCCGGCCGCAGCCATGGCATCGCGAGTCTTTGCAATTCGCCGATCATATTCAGCTTGGCTGAAAGGAGCGTGTTCGATCGGCATGGGCACCTCGCTCATCCGTTGACGATCCGTTTCGCCTACATCCAATCCGAGTGAAACGGTCGAGTGATGTCGAAGGCCGTCAAGAGCCCGTCGCCGTGCCGCTTGGGGCCGGAAACCGGGGAGTCAGTGACATTCCAGACCGACCCGAATCGAATCGACGCCATGCGAAATTCCGGCACGGAACCTCAGTCCAGGCCGAGGCTCGTCAGCGCAGCGCCTGCACAGGCGCTGTCTTCCGGACCGGCCGCTCCTGACACGCCGATAGCTCCCACGAGTCGGTCGCCTTCATGGATGGGCAGCCCCCCTTCCCACGCACAGAGGCGTGGCCTTGTCTGCAATCCAAGGGTCAGTTCATCGCTTGAGGACATGCGCTCGAAAAACGCCTTGCTCGACTTTCCGAGCGCCGCCGTGTAGGCCTTGTCGGTCGCGAATTCGAGAACCGCCGGAGGAACCCCGTCCATGCGGCCGGAGGCCACGACGGCACCCCAAGGGTCAACGACGGCAACTGCGACCGACCAGCCGTTCTCGCGCGCATGGCACCTTGCGGCTTCCACAAGGCCCACAGCGCAATCGCATGAAACCACGGGAACGGATCTCGAATGTTCCGACATCAGAACGATCTACTCCTGCGATGGCGCATCCCCGCTAGTCAATGCGGATGCCTGACCCAGGATCGAAGAACACGGCCTTTTCCATGTTGAACGCAAACTCGATCACTGCGCCCGAAGAGGCATCCGTGTCAGCCCGCATTCGCGCCACGCATTCCGCCTCGCCGAAAGACGTCGTGACGAACGTGTCCGATCCGGCCGGCTCCGTGACCCCTACCGCGCTTGCACACCGTTCAACATGGGTCGAACGATGGTCCGCGCCATCCTTGTCCGTCAACGCCTCCGGCCTGATCCCCAAAGTGACGGTCTTTCCAGACATCGACCTGAGATCGGATCCCGCTTCGGGAACCGCCAGCCTCACGGTCTCGCCGAAACTGTTGCTGGTCTCGGCATAGACGGCTTCTCCATTCGCCTTGATGGTGACCGGCACGAGGTTCATTGATGGCGACCCCATGAATGTCGCAACAAAGAGATTGGCCGGAGCGTCGTAGATCTCCTTCGGCGTCCCAAGCTGCTGCACATGGCCCTCGTTCATCACGGCAATCCGGGTCGACAGGGTCATCGCCTCGATCTGGTCATGCGTCACGTACACGATCGTTGTCCCGAGGTTCTGATGGAGCTTCTTGATTTCGGTCCGCATGTCGACGCGCAGCTTCGCATCAAGGTTGGACAGCGGCTCGTCGAACAGGAAGACTTCCGGCTTCCTGACAAGCGCCCGGCCCATGGCAACCCGCTGCCGCTGGCCGCCCGACAACTGCGCAGGTTTCCGGTTCAGAAGTCCGCCGATCTGCAGGAGTTCCGCCACTTCCTGCATCGCCGACTCGCGTTCCGCCTTCGGCACCTTGTGCATTTCAAGACCAAAGGTGATGTTCTGGGCGACCGTCATGTTCGGGTAGAGCGCGTACGACTGGAACACCATCGCGATGTTTCGCCGGGATGGATGCACTCCGTTCATTAGATTGCCCTTCAGGCGGATCTCGCCGCTGGTAATGTCCTCCAGCCCGGCAATCATGTTCAGGAGAGTGGACTTTCCGCAACCGGAGGGTCCAACGAGAACTAGGATCTCTCCTTCACCAACCGAGATGTTCACGTTGTGCAGCACCTCAACCGACCCGTAGGTCTTGAAGGCGCTGTCGATGTCGAGAAAGCCCATTGTTCAGCCTTTCACAGAACCCGCCATCAGGCCCCGCACGAAGAAGCGGCCCGCGACGATGTAGACGAGAAGAGTTGGAAGCGCGGCAAGGATCGCCCCCGCGAAATGGACGTTGTATTCCTTCACCCCTGTTGACGACTGGACGAGGTTGTTCAGGGCCACCGTCATCGGCTGGCTCGAAAAGTCGGCGAATGACGCACCGAACAGGAAGTCGTTCCAGATATTGGTGAACTGCCAGATCACGGAGACGACGATGATCGGCCCCGAGGACGGCAGCATGATGCGCCAGAAGATCTGGAAGAACCCGGCGCCGTCAATCTGTGCCGCCCTCACAAGTTCCGTTGGGAAAGCGGCATAGTAGTTTCGAAAGTAGAGCGTCGTGAACCCGATGCCGTAGACGACATGCACCAGTACCAGGCCCCACGTCGTGCCGGCCAGCCCGAAGATGCCGAGCACACGCGCCATCGGAATCAGCACGATCTGGAAAGGAATGAAGCAAGCGAAGAGCATCAGGCCAAACAGGATCGTGTCGCCCCGGAACCGCCACTTGGTCAGCACGTATCCGTTGAGCGCCCCAAGAACGGTCGAAATGAACACTGCCGGCACAACCATCTTGATCGAGTTCCAGAAATACGGCTTCAGCCCAGTCGCCTGAACGCCGACCTGGGCCTCGGACCAAGCCTTCCGCCACGGCTCCAGGGTCCAGATCTCCGGCAATGCCATCATGTTGCCGCCGGTGATCTCCGAAAGCGGCTTGACCGAATTCACTCCCATGACGAAGAGCGGCAATAGGTAGAAGAACGCGAACAGCAGGAGCAGCAGGTAGATCAGGACCCGTGCGGCATTGCTGGTGCGAATTGCGGACTCCTGCTGCATGGCGGCCATCACTTCCGCTCCCGCAGTTCGGAATAGAGGTACGGAATCATGATGGCGGCAATCGTCATCAACATGATCGTTGCCGACGCGGCGCCAATTCCCATCTGGTTTCGCGTGAATGTGTAGGAATACATGAAGGTGGCAGGCAATTCCGTTGCCCTCCCAGGGCCGCCTCCCGTCAAGGCAATCACGAGGTCATATGTCTTGATCGCGAGATGCGCGAGAATGACGAAGGCCGAGAGGAATGCCGGCCGAAGCTGCGGGATGATGATCCTCCGGTAGAGATTCCAGTTCGATGCGCCGTCGATCTGCGCTGCCTTCAGGATTTCGTTGTCGATCCCGCGAAGGCCTGCAAGGAACATGGCCATGACGAAACCGCTGGTCTGCCAGACCGCAGCGAGCACCACGGTGTAGATCGCGTAATTCCGGTTCTTTATCCAGTCGAAGGCGAAACTCTCCCAGCCCAGGGCGTGCATCGTGTTTTCGAGGCCGATTCCGGGATCCAGCATCCACTTCCAGGCAGTTCCGGTCACGATGAATGACAGAGCCATGGGATAGAGATAGATCGGCCTCAGAACCCCTTCGCCCCTGATCTTCTGGTCAAAGAAAATTGCAAGTGTCAGCCCGATTGCCGTGCAGATAAGCATGTAGAGAACGGCGAACACGCCCATGTTCGTAACCGCGATCTCCCAATGTCGCAGGCGAAACAGCTTGAAGTAGTTCTCAAATCCAACCCAGCCGAAACTCGGCAGGATGCGGCTGTCAGTGAATGAAAGGTAAACCGTGAAGAGGATGAAACCGTAGACAAAAACGAGCGCCATCGCAAGGGACGGCGACAGCACCAGCTTGGGAAGCCAGACCTGAAGCCGAGTGCGAAAGTCTGCATCGACCGGCGCGGCCATGCCTATCGCTCCTGACGGCTGGCAGGGGCCGCTTCGCCGCGGCCCCTGCACTTGGACCTACTTCGCGATCGACACGGCGTCGACAAGCTCCTGCACGGCAGTTGCGCTGTCATACTCGCCGTTGAAATGTGCCGTCACGACGTCGTAGACCGCATTCTTGACGCTGGCCGGCGCAGCATGGCCGTGAGCCATCGAACCGAACAGGTTTCCGCTCGACGCGGCCGCGGCCAGGTCCTTCATGCCCTGCTTGCCGCAGGCATCGAAAGCCTCGTCGCTTACGTCGGTCCGCGCCGGCACGGATCCCTTGACGACGTTGAACGCCGACTGGAAGGACGGTGACAGAATCGCTGAGGCAAGCGCCGCCTGCTCCTTCGAAACCGATCCGCCCTGATCGAACATCGCGAACTGGTCGGCATTGAAGGTCACCTGCGCTTGCGTGCCCGGAAAGCGGAAGCAGAGGAAGTCCGTTCCCGGCACCTTGCCCGCGTTCAGGAACTCGCCCTTGGCCCAGTCGCCCATCATCTGGAAACCTGCTTCGCCGTTGATGACCATGGCGGTGGCCAGGTTCCAGTCGCGACCGGAGAAGTTCTCGTCAACGTTGGCGCGGATGAAGGCCATCCGGTCGAACGCTTCCTTCATGGTGTCGGAGCCAAGCGCACCTTCATCAAGATCGATGAAGGCCGCCTTGTAGAAGTCGGGTCCGCCAGCCGACATGGCCACTGCGTCAAAGACCGTGGCTTCCTGCCAAGCCTGACCGCCCTGGGCGATCGGCGTCACGCCAGCCGCAGCCAGCGTCTCGACTGCCGCCATGAATTCGTCCCATGTCTGCGGAACCGAGATGCCGTTGGCATCGAGCACCGCCTTGTTGGCCCAGACCCAGTTCGTGGAATGGACATTCACGGGTGCCGAAATCCACTTGCCGTCATGCCTTGCAAACGCCTGCAGAGCCTCCGGCACGACCGCGTCCCAGCCTTCCTGGGCGGCAATCTCGTTCAGGTCGGCAAGAGCGCCTTCCTTGGCCCAGTCCAGGATGTCGAATCCCAGCATCTGCACCGCGGTCGGCGCATTGCCTGCGGTGACACGGGCGCGCAGGACCGTCATTGCCTGCTCTCCGCCGCCGCCAGCAACCGGCATGTCCTGCCAGCCGATGCCCTGGCTTTCGAGATCCTGCTTGAGCACGTTCAGCGCGGCCGCTTCGCCGCCTGATGTCCACCAGTGCAGCACCTCCACATCTCCCGCGTTCGCTGCTCCTGCCGCAAGCGACGTTGCTGCCAGTACTCCGGCAATCCTGGTCTTCATGTATGCCATGTTGTCCTCCCAACGTTTTTTGGCCATTTCAGTTGCCCACATCCGCAGGCGCGGTTTCCGAAACGCCTGTATCGGCGTGACGGCAGTCAATGTCAATCAGCACGATCCCCCGAAGCGGCCAGCAACCGCGTCACGGACCCTATTCGGGCAGCGTTCCGCCAGATGTCCGCAGAGAATGCCCCCGGCTTCGCGCGCGCCCGAATTCTGCGCCTTCCATAACCTGTCGAATTCTTTGAGTAACCGCAACGACTTCGTGCATCCTGGATCACCAGCAGTCCGGAGCTTTCCAGATCGGGCGACCTGCCAGGTGGTGCAGGCCCGGTACCGCGGCTGCGTGCCCTTCCCACCACTGCAGCGGTTACGCAAGTTGGGCCTTTCTCAACGCTCCCTTCATGTCCACGCTTGGCCAATGACAACCACGCCAGCGCCACGGAAGTTCACCGATGATGCCTGGCCGGAAAATCCTCTTGCCGGTTCGCCATGAGCCATATAACTAACCAGACAGTTACTTGGAAAGGAATGCGCATGCAACCCGATACATTGGTGAAGTTCGGTCGCGTCGCCTTGGAGGTCACCGCATTTGGATTCGGCACGGCACCCATAGGCAACATCTTTCGCGAGATCGACGAAGAGACCTCTGACGGGATGATACAGGCTTCATGGGACGCAGGAGTCCGGTACTATGATACTGCACCAATGTATGGCCACGGCCTCTCGGAACTGCGCACCGGCCACAGCCTGCGCTGGAAGAACCGCGATGATTTCGTGCTGTCGTCCAAGGTGGGGCGCGTCCTGAGGCCGGCACGCAAGGACGACATCGACTATGCACCCTGGACCAATGCCGGCCGGTTCACGATGCATTTCGACTACAGCTACGACGGCACGATGAGGGCGTTCGAGGACAGCCTGCAGAGGCTCAATCTCGAAAGCATGGACATTTGCTTCATCCACGACGTTGATCGCTTCACGCGGGGCGACGAACAGCCCGATGTCTTTCGGCAGGCCATGGACACGTGTTGGGCCGCCTTGGAGGAACTGCGCAATCAAGGCGTGGTCAAGGCCATCGGTGTGGGCGTCAACGAGTGGGAGGTCTGCCACGAAGCTCTCAAGCAACGCGATTTCGACTGCTTCCTTCTCGCCGGACGATACACGCTTCTCGAACAGGATTCGCTCGAAGAGTTCCTGCCGCTCTGCGAGGAACGCGGCGCTGCCGTGGTCATCGGCGGTGGTTTCAACTCGGGGATCCTCGCAACCGGCGCGATCGAGGGTGCAAAGTACAACTACGCGCCGGCACCGCCGGAAATCATGGAAAAGGTCAGGAAGATCGAACAGGTCTGTGCCGGCCACGACGTGCCCCTGCCGGCCGCTGCGTTGCAATTCGTTGTCGCGCATCCTGCGATACCGAGCTTCATCGCCGGCACACGCACGGTCGAGCAACTGAAAAAGAACCTCGCCTGGTTCAGCCATCCGATCCCGGCCGACTTCTGGTCGGAGCTCAAGGAAAGGCGCCTGCTGCGAGAAGACGCACCCGTGCCGGGCTGAAACGGGACCAGCACGTCAGATGCGCCTCCTTTCCCCGGGTCACCACGGCGCTGCCACTCTCACACGCGGGGACCGCATCGATTGCGGTTTCATGACCATCACGGCGGAGATGATCGACAACTTCGCCAACATGACAGGAGACAGGTTCGAGATTCACATGTCTGACGAGGCAGCCCGTCGCCACGGATTTGACGCGAGGGTCGCGCATGGACTTCTCGTGCTTTCCTTGATCGACGGGTTGAAGAACCGGGCGCCTGCGCAGCTTCGTGCCAGGGCTTCGCTGGGCTGGCAATGGAGCTTCCATCTGCCCGTGCTCGCTGGCGATCGGATTGCTGTGACAATCACCATTGCGGCAATCAGCAGGGCAAGACAGGAAGATCAGGCCGTTCTGGTGCTCGACTTCGACGTCACCAACCAAGGCGGCGAGAAAGTGCAGTCCGGCACCAACCGCCTGTTGGCTTATCGTTGAACGGCATCAAACTTCGAAGTCGAGAACGAACACGCCTTCCGTGCCGCCCTCGAGTTCAGCGACAATCCGCGCCCCGATGCTTTGGTGCACCTCGTCGGCAAGATAGGCATCGCGCACATATGCATCCCGGAAATCGAACCAGAAAAGATCGCGGTATCCGCGTACCAGCGGATCTTCGACGCTGATGTTCGGGCACGCCCGAAAGTCGAGAATGCCGTCGATTCGTGCGTCCAGCCCGGCAAGATCGTCCATGAGCGCCTGCTTCACGTCGTCGGGCGTGCCAGCCTTGAACCTCAAGGCAACCAGATGTCGAATCATGCTTTGCGCTTTCCAAAGTCGGGCTTTCGGCCTTCCCGAAACGCCGCACGCCCCTCGGCCAGTTCATCCGTGCCCGCCGCCAACGCGCCCGAGAATGCCTCAAGAACACGCTCGCGTTCCTCGCCTTCGGCGGCATTGATCGACATCTTCACGAGTTCCGTCGCCCGCGACCCGCGACCCAGGACAGACTGCGCCAATTCCATCGCCGCCGCCGGACCGTCCCCGGCGGGCACGACTTGATCGACAATACCGAGCTTCAATGCCTCTTCGGCCGCAAGCACCTCACCGAACAACGCCATGCGACGCACTGTCTGCGCGCCAAAGCGCCGGACAGCACGTTGCGTACCGGACCAGCCAGGAACAATGCCAAGACCGGACTCCGGTTGACCGATCTTCACTTGTTCCTCGGCGATGCGAATGTCCGCGCAGGCAGCCAGTTCCAGCCCACCGCCAAGCGCGTGCCCGTCCAGAACGGCAATGACAGGCTGGCGCAGTCTCGCCAAGGCGTCGAATGCCGCATGTCCGTCGCGAATCCAGTGCCGCCCGAACCGTTCCGGACTCTCCGCAGACCAGGCCTCGATGTCTCCGCCGGCGGAGAACGCCTTGCCCTCGCCCGAAAGAACGACAACCCGGATGTCCTCGCAGTGCTCGATCTCCCTGCATCGAGCGGCCAGATCGTCCACCATGTCAGCGTCAAGCGCATTCAGCTTTTCAGGCCTGGCAATCCGAAGCTGCCCGATCGCGCCGTTGATCGTCAGCGATATCCGTGACTCGCTCATGGCACGAGCCCGAACGGCGCCGGATCAAAGAGCGCCGTGTCCATCACGCGCAGGTCGCCGGCCACCTTGAGCGGCGTTTCCGCCTGGTCAAGCACATCACGCTGCACGTCCATGCCCTGCGCGATCTCACGCACTTCGAGCCCTTCGTCCGTCAGCCGCATGACACAGCGCTCGGTGACATAAGTGACTTCCTGGCCCGTTGCGATCGCACGTCGTCCGGAGAACGAGACGTGGTCAACCTTTGGCACGACCTTGGCCGTGTGTCCCTCGGCGTCGATCACCAGCTTGCCGTTCTCGATGCGCATCTTCGCGCCGGCGTTGAATGTCCCCGAAAACACGATCCGCCGAGCCCGAGCCGTGATGTCGACGAAGCCTCCGGCACCCGCTGTCCGGTGCGGAGTCGATTTCAGCCTGGATACGTTGACCGAGCCGTCCGCGTCGATTTCGAGAAACGACAGCAACGATGCGTCGAAGCCACCGGCCTGGAAATAGGTGAACTGGTGCGGCGAGGTCACGAAGGCTTCGGCATTGGCCGCACAGCCAAACTTGAAGTCCAGCAACGGCACGCCGCCAATCGCGCCCTGCTCGATCACCCAGGTGACATCGCCGTGGCGGCCTTCCTCGATGAACACGCGCGGAACGTTGGCTGACACGCCAAAGCCGATGTTCACCGCCCATCCCTTGCGAAGTTCCTGTGCGACGCGCCGGGCAATGATCTTGGGCACGCCGAAGTCCATTTTCCGAAAACTCTCGATCGGGCGGATCAGTTCGCCGGATATCGCCGGATCGTAGGCCGTTGCCGTGGTCTGCAGCATGTCAGGCGCCTCGACGAGCACATCGACAAGGATGCCGGGCACGTGGACGTCGTGCGGGCGCAGCGATCCGTTTCTTGCCACACGCCGCACCTGGGCAATAACGGTTCCGCCACAATTGTGCGCGGCCAGCGCCAATTCCATTGCGCCGAGATAGGCGCCCTCGGACTCGAAGCCGAGATTGCCGCGCTCGTCGCCGACCGTCGCGCGGATGACAGCAACGTCAGGGCGAAGCGCGGAGAAGTAAAGCCAGTCCTCGCCCTCGAATTCCACGCGCTTGACGACGGGTTCGGCGGCGGCAGATTCATTCATGGCGCCGCCTTCCTGGTCGGGGTCCACGAACGTGTCCATGCCGACCTTGGTCAGGACCCCAGGGCGATGCCCGGCTCCTTCCCGCAACATGTCGAAGACGATGCCTGAGGGCAGGTTATATGCCTTGACTTCGTTCGAGGCGATCATCTGCCAGATGAGCGGAGGTTCGGAGCTGGACGGGCCGGAGGGATAGCTGCCGCCAATTATCTTCGACAGGCATCCAGGCTTCGCGATGTGGTCCACACCCTTGACGCCAAACATGTCCCCGGCGGCGATGGGATGAATCGACGTGAGGTTCCTCGGAGATCCTTCGGCTTCGAAACGTTCCCCTAGCGCCTGAAGCACCATGTCGGGGCAGCACAACCCGCTTGATGAGTTGATGGCCACAACCGCGTTGTCCGGGATCAACGCGACGGCATCGGCTGCACTATTATGCTTTGTCAATACGGCCTCCCCAAAGATGCGCTGCTGCCATAAGTAACCAGTTGGTTATATGGACTATGCCAAGCCCGGAGTGTCGAAACAAGCACGGAATGCCGGAAAAAAGTCAACCCTCGGGCATGCAGCCCTTCCCCTCAAGTAACCAGTGAGTTACAACCAGTTCGAATTGTGGGAGCGACCGATGAACATATATTTCCAAAAGACCCATCAACGCGCCTTCGGCACTTTTCCGCTGGAAGGAGATGTCGCGAAACAGGCGATTCTTGCCGCGGCCGAATTCGGATACCGGGCATTCGACACTGCGCAGATG
>VYCX01000203.1 GCA_009843725.1 Boseongicola sp. SB0675_bin_26 | reverse complement strand
AAGCCGCACGCACGAGCGTGGTGAATGCCCCCAAGGCAATCGCTGACCGCATCCAGATTCTGTAGTTCATCGTCTCCTCCTCTCTCAATGGTGTCCCTCTGAAGGCTGTATTGTAAGTTTTTTACATTTTTGCAGAAGCCTGTCAAGGAGGCTTCGTGGCAGATTCAAGCGAAATGTATATAAAAGATTGATATAAATATATTTTATGTCAAATCACCGTGCATAGGCGAATGCCTCAAGACGATACTTTCATTCTTTTTGGCCGTTCGGGCAATTCATCGGTTCATCGGAAGTGCGGCCCGGACTGGCCTTCTGAAATGATTCGCTTCCGGCGGAGGCTGCGCGGCGCGTGGCATGACGGTTGGGTTCCCGGGGCCCCGAACCGAGCGGGAATCTGCCGCGGAGCGCGATTGGACACATCGCCGGAAAAGGTGGGACAGCCGCAACTGACGACCGCGGCCAAACGCGGCGAAGGGCTGGCATTCCGGCGTCAGGTCACGCTTCCGTGCATTCGGAGCATGGTTGACGAAAGGGCGGCGGTTCAACCGCCAACGTTCCGCGCGAGCGGCCGCTTTCGTCCGATGCAGGCTGGCGAGGCGTGCGGCCCGGACCTCGCCGCTGGGGAGTTGCCGCCGCCGGATCGCAACTGTCGGTGCCGAACGTGCCGTGCAATCCGTTCTCATGCGGGCGAAAGCCGAGTCCGCCGTCTGTCAGGCGATGGCGGGAGAGGCCTGTCCGGCGACATTGCGCTTGCGGGACCGGCCGAGAAACGGAAATTGCGGCCGGTCGCCGGTACAAGGCCACCGCCGTTGCGAGCGGACCCCCCCTGGCCGGCAGCGATGGATGCCGTGGGCGCATCAACCGGGCTCGATGTCAGTCGCCAATCGGCCTTGGGCCCGTGTCCTCCGAAAGCGCGATCATGGAAGTACGAATGCGTCGCAGGTACTCCTTTACCAATTCCGGCCGCTTGCGGGCCGTGCCCGCCGCGAGCACATCGATTATGGCAATGAAGACGAGCCGTGAGGCCGAAGGCTTGTAGATGTCCTGATCTTCGGGAATGTCGATCTCGATGGAGACATCGGCAGACTTGGCGAGAGGCGTGCCGACCTTGGTCAGGCCGATCGACTTGGCGCCATACTGCCGGGCGATTGCAACGCTGTCCAGAAGCTCGGCCGGCTGGCCGCTCGCGGAAATGGCAAAGATGACATCGCCATCCGACAGGGTCGAGGCAAGCATGCGCTGAAAGTAGCCATCTGCATGCGCTTCGGTGGGAATCCCGAGACGAAAGAACCTGTTGGCACCTTCGCGGGCAACGTTTGCCGATCCGCCACCGACGCCGATGAACGAGATCCGCCGTGCATCTGCCAGCACCGAGACAGCCTGCTGCACGGCGTCGCTGTCAAGCTGGAAGCGCGCCAGGTTGAGGGTGTCGACAAGCGCGCCGAAGACTTGCGTGACGAGCTGCTCGGATTCGGAATCCGTGCGGCTCGGCCCGCCAAGGTATTGCAGGCTTACCGCCACGCTTTGAGCGAGCCTGATGTTGAAGTCGCGGAATCCCTCGCAGCCGATGGTCTGGCAGAATCGATTCACCGTCGCGACCGAGACGTCGGCTGCTTCCGCGATCTCGTTCTGCGTGAGGCGGGTCGCACGCTCCAGGTTTGAGAGCACGAAGTCCGCCACCCGCTGTTCACGCTTCGGAAACCTGCCGTCCAGTTTCCGCATCTGCGATATGACGTCGATGATCTTGGTCATGGTCTCGTCGCCCGCCACTTGCCGGCTATTCGGGCTTGTACGCGATCACGTCCATTTCGACCTTCGCGTCGACCATGAGCGCGGACTGGACCGTGGAGCGAGCAGGCGGGTGATCGCGGAAGTGGCGTTCGAACACGGCGTTGAAGCTCGTGAAATCTCGAGGATCGTCCAGCCAGACATTGACCTTTACCACATGCTCCAGCCCGCAATCCGCAGCGTCGAGAGCGGCGATGACGTTTGCGATGACCCGTTCGGCCTGCTCCGCGATGCCGCCGACGACAATCTCGCCATCGGCGGCGGGGACCTGGCCGGAAACAAAGACGAAATCGCCCGCACGCACAGCCTTGGCAAACGGGCGCCGGGTGCCGCCGGCCGCATCGTCGGCCATGTCGAAACGAGTCACGCCATTCACCATTTTTTTTTGCCCTCTTCGAGGTGTAAGTAACTTACATGCATTGGCGCAAGCTGTTCAACTCGTCAACACCGCGGTTTCGCCTTGCAGCGGTTCGCGAGTGACGCCGGCCGCGCGCCAATGCGGAAGCGGGCTTGCGCGTCTGCGGGCGATGCAGGCATGCTTGACTCCGCGGGCCTTGGCGGGTTCGTAGACCCCCAAATCCGTTGCGCACCCGGATCCGCCGCCGGGAGGAGGACCCCGATGCCGACACGAGCTCTTGATCTTGCCGAACCGTTCTTCACGGTGCGGATCATCACGGCCAGCCCGGCCCATCGAGTCACGGGCAAGGTCATCCTGCTCAACCTTTCGGAGGAACCCGTGCGGATCCGCGAACAGCGTCTTGGGCATCTCCAATCGGCCGTGGTCGCGGATGTCGAACTCCGCGACGTGGCCCACGCCGTCATCGTGGAGCGTTTCGCGGACCACGAGGACGAAGACCGGCTCTTTTCCGAGGTAAGGCGCTGCTGGCCGTCCGCATTCGATGTTCGCCAGGAGGAACGGCTGCGCGGCGTCAGCCACTACATGTCGCCCAAGGTCTGGGTCGGGCAGCATGGCTTCACGATGTACCACGCCGGCTCAGTGCCCCTGAATGTCGGGCTTCACCGGGACCATGCTTTCTGTCCGGTGCCCGGATTTCGCGAAGTCCACACCCAGGTCGTCGGCATTGGCAAGATGCAGCAATGCCGCGAAAACGACGTTTCGACGCTCTATCTCGAGGAACCGATGGCGCCCGGCGCCACGCACCGGCCCATGTTTGACGCGGACGGCAACTATCCCTGGCACCAGTACGAAACCGTCACGCCGTCAATCTTCTTGGCCGTGGAGATGCTGCCGGACGGCGCGACGCCGCCAAAGTGAGGACATCATGACGGAAAGGCTCATCCCGCAAGACACGGACTTCAACGCCTCGTATCCCGGCCTGTCCCGGCGCCTGCGGCTCGGCGTGGTCGGTGGAGGGCGCATTGCCCGAACCCAGGCAATGGCTGCGCGAATGAGCGACCGCTGGGATGTCGTTGCCGGAGCGTTCTCGTCCGACCCGGCCAAGGCAAGCGTGGGTGCCGCCGAGTGGCACGTCGCCGAAGACCGCTCATACGGGTCCTTCGCCGAAATGGCGGAGCGCGAGACCGCGCGCGCGGACGGGGTCGAGGCCGTGATGATCACCACTCCGAACAATCTCCATTGCGCCGCCGCGACGAGCTTCCTGGATGCTGGCATCGACGTGCTCTGCGACAAGCCCCTCGCGAACGAGATCGAGGAGGCCGAGACCCTTGTGTCGCGCGCAAGGGAAACAGGCTGCGTTTTCGGCGTGTCCTACGTCATGTCCTGCTATCCGATGATCCGCGAGGCACGCGCAATCGTGGCACGCGGGGCACTGGGGCGCGTCAACCAGATCCATGTCGAATTCATGCAGGACTGGATGATCCCGGAAGGCTCGCACGACGCACCCCATGTCAGGTGGCGACTCGATCCGGCTGTCTCAGGACCCACCAGCTGCGTGGGCGACATCGGCACGCATGCGGCACATCTGGCCAGTTTCGTCTCCGGCCTTGAATTGACCCATCTGCGTGCCGAATTCCATGTCTGCGGCGCACCCAAGCCCCTGGAAGACACCGTGTTCATGACGACCCGCCACGCGGGCTCGGTGCCGGGAACGCTGATGGCCACGCGGCTTGCCACCGGGAACCGGGGCGGCTTGCGGCTTCGTGTCTTCGGCGCCGAGGCCGGACTCGAATGGGACATGGACCGGTGCGAACATCTTAAGCTCAACCGCTTCGGCGAGCCGGACCGGATTGTCAGCCGGGGTCACGGCCATGGCGTTTCGCCTCAAACCGAGCGCCTCGTGCGCACCGGCCGCGGCTTTCCGGAAGGCCTCATAGAGGCCTGGGCAAACCTCTACATCGAATTCGCGATGGCCGTGGCGGCGCGCAAGGACCGCCTTTCGACACCCGCAGACTGGCTGTCGCTGCCCTCGGTGGAGGACGGCGTCCGAGGCGTGCGCTTCATTCACGCCGCCGTTCAGTCCAACAGTGCCGGCGGAACCTGGCAACCGGTCTGAAGCGGATCATGCCAAGGCTTCGCACCGAAGGGCGGGACGCGGCGCGGGCCGGCGAAACGCCTCGTTCGTTCAGCATGAGTCTGAACGAGGCCCATGTCTGCAGCCCGGCAGTTCCGGACGCCGAACTCACGCAAATGGAAGTCCGGCTTCGAGAGACGGCCTTCCTGGAAAGCCGGTGAGCGACGTCCTTGACAGAATCATGAAGAGATGTGCCTCTTCTGCGCGCGTGGCCATCGCCCTCAATGCCTTGCAGGAATGCCGGAATGCACAGCCAGATTCGATTTGAAGGCAGCCTTGTCCCGGCCGTGATCTCCGGCAGCGATGCCGGAAGCCCGGGTCTCGATGCCCATGGCTGGCACAGGCGGAACGAGACTTTCTGGACTGATCTCCCGGATGACGAATTCGGGGCCGTCAGTTGACGAAGCACCAGGCGCTCCGGATTCCTGTCCAGAAGGGTCGGGCTGGCTGGAACGCCATTCTGGGCGATTTGCCTCCGCCATGGCACCTTGAAGGGAACGTGACCGCCGACTTCGTCGTCATCGGCGCCGGCTTTGCCGGATTGGCGGCAGCCAGGCGGCTCACGCAGCTCACCCACGGCGCACGCATCGCAATTCTCGAAGCAGGGCGGATCGCCGAGGGCGCTGCCGGGCGGAATTCGGGCTTCATGATCGACCTGCCGCACAATCTCCCGGGTTCGGAGAAAATGGCGGGCCGTGGCGAGCGCGAACTGATTGCGCTGAACCGCCAGGCACAGGACTTCGCCGAAGCCGCGGTCGAGGAATACGGAATCGACCCGAACTTCTTCGACCGCGCGGGCAAGATAAACGGCGCCGGCGACTCTGCTGGCCATGCCGCCAACGAGCGGGACAAGGCGCATCTCGACAGCATCGGCGAGCCGTCGGAGATGCTTGACGCCAGGCAGATGGAAGAGGTCACGGGCAGCGAATACTACCGCTCCGGACTCTACACGCCCGGAACCGTGATGCTGCAGCCGGCCGGCTTCATCCGCGGAATGGCGGCCGGTCTCGCGCGCGCAGGCGTCCGCGTGCACGAGGAAAGCCCGGCCACCGGCTTCACGCGACAGGGCGGCAGCTGGATCGTGTCGACGCCGAAGGCCGCGGTGCAGGCCGGCAAGGTGATCCTGGCCGTCAATGGCCATCTTGAGAGCTTCGGCTTCGCGCGCGGGCGTCTGATGCACCTGTTCCTGTTCGGAGCGATGACGCCCGAACTTTCCCCTGACCAGCTCCGGCAGGCCGGAGGGCAGGACCGCTGGGGCATCACGCCCGCTGACCACATGGGCGCGACGGTCCGGCGCATCGACCGGGGCCAGGGCGGCAACCGAATCCTCATCCGGGCGACAGTGGCGCTGCGGTCGGGAATGGTTCCGAGAGCGTCCGATCTGTCCCGCGCGACACATGGCATGCAGGCACGCTTCGATGCACGGTTCCCCTCCCTTGCAGGCATGTCGTTCAAGCATGTCTGGGCCGGGCATGCCTGCCTGAGCCGAAACGGTGTTGCGGTCATGCGCGAAATTGACGAAGGCGTCTTTTCGGCGTGCGTCCAGAACGGACTCGGCGCGGCGCGAGGCACCCTCACCGGCATCGGCGCCGCCGAACTGGCCTGCGGTGCAGGCAGCGCGATCACGAAGCGCTTCACGGCGGAGGATGCGCCTGCACGGCTTCCTCCCCAGCCATTCCGCGAAATCGGCATGAATGCCGTGCTGCGCTGGCGGGAATGGATGGCACGCAACGGCTGATCAGCAGGTCTGGTTCAGCTCTTCCGCCGCGGGTATCTCGCGCTCGCGCCGCGCGATGTAGTCGCGGAGGGCCTCGTCCACTCCCTGATCCAGCCCGGGCGCCTCGTAGTCGGCCAGGAGCTTTCTCGCGTGCTTGAGCGCCCGCTCGGTGGCGTCCATGGAGCCCTCCGCAATCCACTGCTCGACAGAGTTGTTGTCGAACAGTTCGGGAAGGAAGAAAGCCGTCTGGAAATTCTCCTGCGTATGCGGATGGCCCAGGTAGTGTCCTCCCGGGCCGATGTCGGACACGGCCGACACCGCCTGGTCGAAGTCATGCCACCTAGGGCCCCGGGCCATGCGATACGCCATCGCGCACTGTTCGGCGTCGACGACGAACTTGGCAACCGAGCAATGCATGCCCGCCTCGTTCCAGCCCGCCGAGTGCCAAATGTAGTGCGCGCCGGCGTGAATCACCGCCGCCAGCGTCGCGGCGCTTTCGTAGCCGGCCTGCGCATCGAACACCTTGGCGCCGCCCAGCGTGTTCGAGCTGCGCCACGGAACACCGTAGTGCCGCGCCATCTGCCCGATCATGAAGTTCATCAGGCTGATCTCGGGCGTTCCGGCCATGGGCGCTCCGGACTTCATGCTTACCGTCGAAAGATAGTGGCCGTAGATCGCCGGCGCACCCTTGCGGACGACCTGCGTATAGGCAAGCGCGGACAGCGCTTCCGCGTTCAGCTGCGCGACCGCCGCCGGCACGCTGGCGGGCGTGTTGGCCCCGCCAAGCACGAAGGGAGAGCAGAGAACCGGCTGGTTGCGCCGCGCAAACGCGCGCATCGCGCCCAGCATGGTCTCGTCCCAGACCAAGGGGGAGTTGCCGTTGCAGTTGCCAGTGCACACTGGATGCGCTTCCATGAAATCCTCGCCGAAGAGGATCGCGCACATCTCCATCACGTCTTCGGCGTTCTTCGGGCTGGTCGTCATGCCCATGAACATCTTGTCCGAGTGCTTCATCGACGAATAGGTGATGCGGAGATGCCGGTGGCTGACCGGATGGTCCATCGGCTCGACGATGTGATGCGACGTCGAGTGCATGGCCGGAAGCATGTGGCTGAGCTTGTGAAACATCGCGAGATCTTCGAGCGTCGGGCTCCTTCGCACGTCGTCGAGATCGCGCAGGTAGGGTGCACCAGACATCGGGACGAAGACCGAACTGCGGCCGCCCAGCCTGACGTTCTTGCCGGGATCGCGCGCGTGATAGGTGAACTCGGACGGAATCGTGGCGATCAGCTCGCGCACGAGACCGCGGTCGAGGTGCACCATCTCGCCCTCGACCTTGGCTCCGGCCCGCTTCCAGTCACTCAGCGCCACGGGATCACGGAACAGCACGCCCACGTCTTCGAGGACATGCATCGACGCGGCGTCGATGCGCTCGACCCCTGAAGCGTCCATGACCTCGCAGAGCGGCAGGGTTCCGGCCAGCGCCGGCAGCATGTCGAAACTCGGTGCCGTCCTGAGGGCGCGGCGCGCGGCGCGTCCTCCAGCCCGGGCGCGTGGGGCTTCTTGGGCAGCCATGGCGTCTCCTTCCTGAACTTCCTGTCCGGCGCATCGAGCCGTTCAAGCGGTCACGCGCGCGACGGCGGCGTTCCCGAATGCGGGAAGCCGCCGTCAGCGGCTCTTCAGTTCCAGTCCATCACGACCTTTCCCGCTTCGCCCGACAGCATTGCGGCAAACCCCTCGCCGAAATCGTCGACGTGAATGCGGTGCGTGATGAGGCCGGACACATCAAGTCCCGACTGCAGAAGGGCGATCATCTTGTACCAGGTCTCGTACATTTCGCGGCCATAGATCCCCTTCACGTTGAGCATCTTGAAGATGATCTTGTTCCAGTCGACCGCGAATTCGGTCGGCGCGATTCCAAGAAGCGCGATCTTCCCGCCGTTGTTCATCTTGTCGATCATGTCACGCAGGGCAGGAGCGGCGCCGGACATTTCCAGGCCGACGTCGAACCCTTCCGTCATGCCGATCCTGGTCATGACGTCGTCCAGGTCCTCGGTGGCCGCATCCACGACATGCTCGACGCCCAGCCTGCGCGCCAGGTCGCGGCGATACGCGCTGATGTCGGTTATGACCACCTTTCTGGCACCGACGTTTTGTGCGACCAGCGCGCCCATGATGCCGATGGGGCCAGCCCCGGCAACCAGAACGTCCTCTCCCACGAGATCGAAGCTGAGCGCGGTATGGACCGCGTTGCCGAGCGGATCGAGAATCGCCGCAATCTCGTCCGGGATGGCGTCCGGGAGCGGCACCACGTTGCTTTCCGGAAGGCAGACGTACTCGGCAAAGCTGCCCGGGCGATGGACGCCCACGCCCACCGTGTTCCTGCAAAGATGGCCGCGCCCGGCGCGACAGTTCCGGCAGGCGCCGCAAACCACGTGACCTTCGCCAGCGACCCGCTGCCCGGCACGGTACCTGGTCGCCGCATTGCCGCATTCGACGATCCTGCCGCAGAATTCATGGCCGACGACCATGGGAACGGGCACGGTGCTCGCGGACCACTCGTCCCATTTCCAGATATGGACGTCTGTCCCGCATATGGCCGACTTCCCGACCTTGATCAGCACCTCGTCAGCGCCTGGCTCAGGCACCGGCACCCGCTGCATCCAGAGGCCTTCCTCCGGCCGGGCCTTCACGAGGGCCTTCATGTCGCTTCTCATTCCAGGACTCCCATGTCATGGCCGACCTCGATGAACGCGTCGATTGCGCGGTCGAGCTCGTCGCGGCCATGCGCCGCCGACATCTGGGTGCGAATCCGGTCCCGGCCCCTGGGCACGACGGGAAAGCTGAACGGGGCGACGTAGACGCCCTTCCGGTCGAGTCGTGCCGCCATGTCCTGGGCAAGCACCGGGTCGCGAAGCATCACGGGAATGATCGGGTGCGCGCCCGGCAGGAGGTCGAACCCGGCCTGGCTCAGGCACGTTCGGAAACGAGCCGTGTTCTCCATGAGCCTGTCTCGCCGTGCGGTGGAAGCTTCCAGCAAGTCGAGCACCTTGATCGACGTCGCCGCAATGACCGGCGCGAGGGTGTTCGAGAACAGGTAGGGCCTGGACCGCTGACGAAGCCAGTCGACGACCTCGCGCCCTGCCGCGACGTAGCCACCTGATGCACCGCCGAGAGCCTTGCCAAGCGTTCCGGTCACGATGTCGACCCTCCCCATCACGCCGCAATGCTCGATGCTGCCACGTCCGGCCGGACCCATGACGCCGACCGCATGGCTGTCATCGACCATGACCATGGCGTCATGTCGCTCGGCAAGATCGCAGATTTCGGAAAGGGGCGCGACATGTCCGTCCATCGAGAAAACGCCGTCCGTCGCGACGAGCCTGAACCGTGCGTCGGCGGCGGCCCGGAGCTGCGCCTCGAGATCGGCCATGTCGGAGTTCGCGTAGCGAAGCCGCCTTGCCTTGCAGAGCCGGATGCCGTCGATGATCGACGCGTGATTGAGGGCGTCCGAAATCACTGCATCCTCGGGCCCGAGGATCGTCTCGAACAGGCCGGCGTTCGCGTCGAAGCAGCTGGAGTACAGGATCGTGTCCTCGAATCCCAGGAATGCCGAGAGCCTTGCCTCGAGATCCTTGTGCACGTCCTGCGTGCCGCAGATGAAGCGAACGGACGACATCCCGTATCCGTAGCGCTCAAGAGCCTCCTGTCCGGCTGCAACAAGCCCTGCATTGCCGGAAAGGCCGAGATAGTTGTTCGCGCAAAGGTTGATGACATCCTGACCGGTCGAGAGCTTCACGGTTCCGGCCTGCCAGCCGTTGATGATCCGCTCCGCCTTGTAGAGGCCGGCTGATTTCAGCCGGTCCAGCTCGGCTTGAAGGTGCATGGCAAGTGAGGTCATCCCGCGCTCCGAAAATGGCCGCCTGATCCACGCAATAGGCCCATCACCGACCTCGCAACAGCCCAAAATTGCAGCCGGCACGGCTTGCGCACGCGTGACCATGTCCCGCGCCAACGCCCGCCCGGCGCGCCCTTGCCGAAATCCTTGGCGCCTGACGGCGTCGTGCGCAGCGTACCTGTTCATGACCGCGCCCGCTGCTATAGTGGCAGCCAGCATTCGCAAGGCGCTGCGAGAGCGTGTCGATGGCGCATTGACCGGGAGGTTCCATGAACAGTTTCAACCTGGACGTGCAGCCGGATGTGTCAGGCCATTTCGACGAGGCCTCGAACACGATCAGCTACATCGTCAAAGATCCCGACAGCGACCATTGCGCGATATTCGACAGCGTCATGGACATTGACTACGCCGCCGGACGCATCACGCACGAACATGCCGACGCGTTGATCATGGAAGTGACGGAGCGGGGCCTTGTGCTCGACTGGATCATCGAGACGCACGTCCATGCGGACCACCTTTCCGCCGCTCCCTACATTCAGGACAAGATTGGCGGGAAGATCGGGATCGGCTCGAAAATCCTCGTGGTTCAGGAAACCTTTGGCAAGATCTTCAACGAGGGAACGGAGTTCCAGCGTGACGGCAGCCAGTTCGACCGGCTCTTCGAGGACGGCGACACCTACATGGTCGGAAACATGGAGGCCGTGACCCTGTGCACACCCGGACACACGCCGGCCTGCATGACGCATGTCGTTGGAGACGCCGCCTTTGTGGGCGACACGCTTTTCATGCCGGACAGCGGCTCGGCACGGGCGGACTTTCCCGGCGGAGACGCTGGCGAGCTCTATGACAGCATCGTGCGAATCCTGTCATTGCCGGACGAGATGCGGCTGTTCATGTGCCATGACTACGGACCGAACGGACGCGACATTCGCTGGGACACGACCGTGAAGGATGAACGGGAGCACAACATTCATGTCGGGGGCGGAACGACACGGGAAGAGTTCATCAGGATGCGGACCGCACGGGATGCGACCCTGGCGATGCCCAGGCTGATCATCCCGTCACTGCAGGTCAACATGCGGGCAGGAGAAGTGCCAACCGACGAGGACGGAAAGCCGATGCTGAAGGTGCCGGTCAACGGGCTCTAGGTGCAATTGCCGCGCTGGAATCTCGCGGCGTTGAAGATGCCGCAGGACACCGACGCCGCTGAGGGGGCCGGGCCGTGACCCCAGGCATCGGGGACATTCCCGTCTAGGAAAGAACGAGGTCCGCCGGAAGCCGTGCGGCGGCCACGCGCCGGGCATTGGGAATGTCATTGCCGAGCGCCCACGCTCGCGCGTCATCCAGGGTCAGGCCGAGATCCAGCCAGCGATGAACCAGTCGTTCCTCGAGAACATCGTGCGGCTCGTCGAGATACACGGAAAGGTCCCATTGACACGCCAGGTCGCGCCAGCCCGGCTCATCCAGGAGAAGGTAGTTGCCCTCGACGATCACCCAGCGATGCCCCGCCTGAACGCGTGCGCTTGAACCGACCACCTTGTCCAAGGCCCTGTCAAATGCAGGTATCGCGGCCTCGTCCTCGCGGATCAGTTGCTCCAGCAGACTGGAGAGCCCCTCAAGGTCGAAGGTTTCCGGAGCGCCTTTCCGGTTCCGCAGGCCGCGCGCCGTCAAGGTGTCGTTGTCGAAATGAAACCCGTCCATGGGCACCAGCGCCGCCGTCGGTCCCAGCGCCTGCACCAAGGCGGCGGCCAGCGTGGATTTTCCCGCGCCAGGGGGCCCGGCAATCGCGATGAGGCGGCGCCGGCCTTCGGGCAATGCGCGTATCCCTTCGGCAACAGCCTGAGTCCGAGCCTTCAGGGCGGGCGTCACGCGGCCTCGACTCCAGGAGGTTCCTTGGCGCCGGTCATGAAGGCCACGGCGTCAGACATCGAGTGCTCCTTCGGATCAATCACGCAGAGCCGCCGACCAAGCCGGTGGACGTGGATCCGGTCCGAGACCTCGAACACATGCGGCATGTTGTGGCTGATCAGGATGATCGGAATGCCGCGCGACCGGACATCGTTGATCAGGTCAAGCACCCTGCGGCTTTCCTTCACGCCAAGCGCCGCTGTCGGTTCATCGAGAATGATCACTTTCGAACCGAACGCCGCCGCACGCGCAACCGCCACGCCTTGCCGCTGGCCGCCCGACAGAGTCTCGACCGCCTGCTTGATGTTCTGGATCGTCATGAGCCCGAGCTCGCTCAGCTTTTCGCGGGCAAACCTCTCCATCGCCGGTCGATCAAGCATGTGAAAGACAGTGCCCAGGACTCCTGGCCGGCGCAACTCGCGGCCCATGAACATGTTGTCCGCGATCGAGAGGGCAGGCGACATGGCAAGCGTCTGGTACACGGTTTCGATGCCGTGCTGACGGGCGTGGATGGGCGACGTGAAGTGAACCTGCCGCCCTTCGAGATAGACTTCGCCCTCGTCCGGCATCACGGCGCCCGACACCGCCTTGATGAGCGTGGACTTGCCGGCGCCGTTGTCGCCGATCACGCCCAGGACCTCGTCGGGATAGAGCTCGAAGTCGCATTGGTCGAGTGCCGTGACCCTGCCGTACTTCTTGACCAGGTTCCTTGCGCTCAGAATCGGTTCACGCCTCTCCGTCATATGGACACCTTCCTGATCCACTGGTCGACCGCGACGGCGGCAATGATGAGCACTCCGATCAGGAGAAACGTCCATTGCGGGTCCGCGCCGGCCATGCGAAGGCCAAGCTCGAACACGCCCACAATGAGCGCTCCGCAAAGGGCGCCCAGAATGGAGCCACGGCCTCCGAAAAGCGAAATGCCGCCGATGACCACCGCGGTGATCGCCTGGATGTTGCCGATGACTCCGGTGGTGGCCGACGGCGAGACCGAACCGAAACGCCCGATCATGACCCAGCCGGCGAACGCGCAGATCAGGCCCGCAAGCATGTAGACCGAAATGAGCGTGCGGTGCCTGTTCACGCCGGCAAGCTCCGCCGCCTCAGGATCATCGCCGACGGCATAGACATGCCGCCCCCAAGGGGTGGACCTGAGCGCATAGGCCAGTGCGAAGGCGATGATCAGCATGGAAATCACGCCAAGCGTGAAGGTTGCCCCGTACATCGAGTACTTGGTCCCGAGCAGCTGCAGGAGGGGCGCCTGGGCCTCGATGTCCTGGCTGCGGATCGTCTCGTTTGCCGAATACAGGTAGTTCGCCGCAAGGACGATCTGCCACATGCCCAAGGTGACGATGAAGGGCGGCAGCTTGACCCGGCTGACAAGCCAGCCTGAAGCGGCGCCGATCGCGGTGCCGAAGGCGAGACCGATCGCAATGGACACAGCCGGCGGAATCCCGTAGCGGAACGTGAACTGCCCCATGATGACCGAGCAAAGCACCGCGATGGCGCCGACGCTGAGATCGATTCCCGCCGTCAGGATGATCAGCGTCTGCGCTGCGGCCAGCACGCCCACGATCTGGACCTGCTGCAGGATGAGCGTCAGCGTGAAGGCCTTGAAGAACCTGAACGAGCTGTTCGAAACGTCTTCGGGCGGAGCGATGCCGAGGCCCACGGAGATCGCGCCCCAGTCGATGTAGACGCCTAGGCTCAGCGTGGACAGCACGAGCACGATCAGCGGCACCAGGGACGGATTGGTGTGCAGGAGATGCTGAAGCGACGGAATGAATCCTGAACGGTGGCCGTCGAATTCCGCCGCGCTCTGGCTCGCCTGCTCCAGCGCCGATTCGAAGTCCTGTCCCTTCGGCGTGGTTTCGGACATTTCGTTCCCCTCAGAATGGCGGGTGCCGGCGTGCGCTCCGCAAGCGCCAGTCTAGGCGGGCTTCAGGGTGCCCGTCCAGACGAACGAAGGGGCGGAATGCACCCGCCCCTTCACGTCCCGCTTGCAGGCCTCAGCCCCAGCAGAGTGCGGTGCCTTCGGCGGTGTCGATCGAGTCAACGCCAGCGGCAGGCCTGTCGGTCACCAGCGCCACGCCGGTGTCGAAGAAGTCCTTCCCCGGCGTTGTCGCGGGTTTCTCGCCGCTGTCGGCCCACGTCTTGACGGCCTCGACGCCAAGCGACGCCATCA
>VYCX01000441.1 GCA_009843725.1 Boseongicola sp. SB0675_bin_26 | reverse complement strand
CGGAGGATGACGGCACTGCGGTCGCGCTCGTTTTGCCACCGTAATCGGCGGACGCTTCGGGCGTGACGGCTCCGGGCGGCGACGCCGTTCCGGCACCTTCGGCAACCGCCGTCACGACGCAGGACGACGGCATGGCGGCCGAGGTTGATGCGGCGACGGAATCGGCGGACATTTCGGGCGAGACGGCTCCGGGCAGCGACGCCGCTCCGGCACCTGCGGCAACCGCCGCGATGACGGAGGGGGACGGCACGACGGTCGCGCTCGTTTTGCCAACTGAATCGGCCGAAACTCTGGGCGAGGCGACACCGGAAGGCGCTGCGGTGTCTGATTCTGCAGCATCGATCGCATCTGCGCCAACAACAATGAGCAGCGCGACATTCGACATTGTCCGCATCGAGCTTGGCGGCAGTGCAGTGATCGCAGGGCGTGGGGTCGAAGGGGGGGCGCGGGTTGCCTTGTACCTGAGTGACGAACTGGTCGGAGAGGCCAGCGCAGACAGAACGGGCAACTTCGTGATTTTCGCCGAACTTGGCGTGTCGGATCAACCTCGCGAACTGACGCTGACCGAAACCCGCTTGGATGGCGCCATTCTGGACGGCGCATCGTCCTTGATTCTGGGACCCGTTGCGCCAGTGCAGATTGCAAGTGAGGCTGATGAAGTCGACGGCGAATCGTCAGAGACCGACGCGATCGCTTCAACTGACCAGACATCGCAATCTGACGATGAGCGAACGGCATCTATCGCCACTTCGGCCGACCAGACGACGCAGACCGATGACGAGCGAACAGCATCGGCCGTCGCTTCGACTGAACAGGCAGCGCAATCCGACATCGAACAGACGGCATCGGCTGACGCCTCAGCCGCTCAGACTGTGCAGGCCGATGCCGGGCGGGCGGCATCAGCCGCCGCTTCAACAGAACGGCCAGAACAGCCGGACGCCGAACAGACCGCTTCGGCCGGCGCTTCAACCGATGAGACGGCGCAATCCGATGACGGGCGGACGGCATCAGCCGCCACTTCAGCTGAACAGGAGGAACAGCCGGATGGCAGGCAAACCCTGCCAACCGTTCTTCTCTCCGACGAAAGCGGTGTCCAGGTTGTTCAGGATTCCAGCGACATTTCCGAGGTTCCCGAGAATGTCTCGGTGGACACGATTGCCTATGACGAGGAGGGTGAGGTCACGGTCGGCGGTCGCGCCACAGGAACGGAAACGGTTAGAATCTACCTCGACAACAAGGATCTGGTCGATGCCAGCGTGGGCGAAGGCGGCCAGTGGCGCACGCCGTTGCCGGATGTCGACACGGGCACCTACACGCTTCGAGTCGATGAGCTCAATGCAGAGGGCAGGGTGATCTCGCGCGTGGAGACTCCGTTCCTCCGTGAAGCGGCCGAAGACATTCAGGCATTGGACAAGAGTCCGGCAACCTTGCTCGCGCCGGTCTCGCTTGTCACGATCCAGCCGGGAAACACGCTCTGGGGTCTCGCGCGAAAGAGATACGGCAGGGGAATTCTCTACGTACGTGTCTACGAGGCCAACACGGACCGGATACGTGACCCCGACCTGATCTTTCCCGGCCAGATCTTCGCGGTGCCAGATTGACTGTGGAGCGAAAGTCAGGCGTCCCCGCCGCTCGGCCCACGCCACGAAGGCTGCTGCAGGCAGCGTTCCGGTCCAGCCGCATATGGCAAGTGACCATGTTGTACAATGCCCTGCCAAGGACCGACTGAGACTGGGGCAGCGACTCGTTGTCTGGCCCTTTGAAGTCATCGCCGAACCTTCGCAAAGACGGGCGAACCGGGAGCATCGTGTCAGATGCAAGCATGCCGATGGCACGAGATTTCGATTTGAGGGGATGCGGCGATTTCATGTGCCTGTCGCGTCAGTGCTCATTGTCTGAGTGTGCAAGGGCGAAGGCGTGGTTGCAGTGCAGAAGGAACGAGGCGGGATGACCGACGTCCATTCTCCAGCCAAGGAACGCGATGGCGGCCTGAGCATCATCAGGAAGCTTGCACCATTCCTCTGGCCGTCAGACAAGCAATGGGTTCGGCGGCGCGTCGTATTGGCCCTGTTGGCCTTGCTGCTCTCCAAGATTGTCGCAGTTGGCACGCCCTTTCTCTACAAAGCTGCGGTTGACGTGCTTGCCGGAGAGGACGTGGACCCTGTCTGGGCTCTCGGCATCGGTGCCGTCGGAATCACGGTTGCCTACGGCATGGCAAGACTTCTGACGATCGGATTTCAGCAATTGCGGGATGTCCTGTTCGCCGCCGTTGGCCAGCGCGCCCTGCGGCAGATTGCACTCGAAACCTTCAACCATGTTCATGCGCTATCGCTTCGTTATCACATCACGCGAAAGACCGGCGGCCTCAGCCGGATCATCGAGCGCGGCGTAAAAGGCGTAGAGTTCCTGCTGCGGTTTCTTCTGTTCTCCATCGCTCCGCTTGTCGTGGAACTGGCGATGATCGCTGCCGTCCTGGCAGTCGTGTTTGACATCTGGTACCTGGCTGCCGTCGTCGTGACCATATTCCTGTATGTCTGGTTCACGTTCAGGGTTACCGAATGGCGGGTGAAGATCCGTCGGGAAATGATCGAGCATGCCACCGACGCCAACCAAAAGGCGAGCGACAGCCTGCTCAATTTTGTGACGGTGAAGCACTTCGGCGCCGCGGAGCGCGTAGCGAACCGGTATGACGGCGCGATGGAGCGCTATGTCCTTGCCGCTCTCAAGACATCCTATTCGTTGGCATTCCTGAATTTCGGTCAGGCGTTCCTGATTTCAAGCGGCCTTGTTGCCGTCATGATCATGGCTGCTGTCGGGGTTGCAGACGGCACCCTGACCGTCGGCGACTTCGTGATGGTGAACGCCTACATGATCCAGATCACCATGCCCCTGAATTTCCTTGGCACGGTCTACCGCGAAATCCGGCAAAGCCTCGTGGACATGGGCGAGATGTTCGACCTGCTGGCGCATCCTGCGGAAGTCCAGGACAGGGCGGGGGCGCCCGATCTCGCCATTGTCGGCGGGCAGATCACGTTCCAAGATGTCCAATTCGGCTATCAGGACGGCCACCTTATCCTGAAGGGGGTGACGCTTGAGGTGCCCGCTGGCCGCACAGTGGCGATCGTGGGTCCGTCCGGCTCCGGGAAGTCCACGATCGGAAGGCTTCTTTTCCGTTTCTACGACACGAGCGGCGGAGCGCTCCTCATTGACGGGCAGGACATTCGCGACGTCACCCAGAAGAGCCTGCACGCCGCGATCGGAGTCGTGCCGCAGGACACGGTTCTCTTCAACGACACCATCTACTACAACATCGCATATGGCCGTCCCGAAGCGTCACGGGCAGAGATCGTCGAGGCTGCGCGGGCGGCAAAGATCCACGACTTCATCTCTGGTTTGCCGGACGGCTACGACACGACCGTCGGCGAGCGGGGGCTGAAGCTCTCGGGCGGGGAAAAGCAGCGTGTCGGGATCGCGCGAACGATCCTCAAGAATCCGCCTATCCTGCTCCTGGACGAGGCAACGAGCGCTCTCGACACAGAGACCGAATCCGAGATCCAGCATGAGCTCCAGGCCATGGGCGAAGGCCGCTCCGTGATCACAATCGCGCACCGCCTGTCCACGATCGCCCATGCCGACCGGATCGTGGTGCTCGAAAGCGGGCAAATCGTCGAAGAAGGGACTCACGAAGCGCTTATCGCCCGAAACGGACGGTACGCGTCGCTCTGGCATCGGCAGGCTGCTGAGGACGACGCGGCCTGACGCCTGTTCCGGGCGACGCCGGCAACCCGGTAACCCGGGACGCAAATTGTAGGTGGGGTCCGGAACCGGACTCAAGTGCAGGTGGAACCCGGCGCTATTCTGCGGCCCTCAATTCGTGCAGTGGCTGAACAGTTCTGGCAGGGTCTGCATCTACGTCCCAAACCACGTCTGTTCCCTTCATTTTCCTTGCTGCACGTTTCAGCGCCCAGTCCCGTGCGCTGCGGCTTCTTGCGCCACGTGTCAAGGCGCTCAGCGCGCTGAGAGCGTTGGCGAGGATGGTCCAGAACCAAACACGCAGAGCCAGCATCGACGGCGTGAACACAAGCGTCAGGAGCGTGGCAGTGCCGAGGCCAAAGACCACCGCGGTCGCAAGCGGCTTCCACCAGAGCGCTGCTGGGGCGTTGAGCGAATATCCCCCGTTGAAGAAGTCGAACGAAAGGCCCAGCATCATCGGCAGCAAGCCCGCGATCGTCGTTATGGTTGTCAGCAGGACCGGTCGCAGACGGGCCTCCGCGGTGCGAATGATGGCCTCGATCCGAGGCATGTACCTGGAATACTCCTGATACGTGTCGATCAGCACGATGTTGTTGTTCACGACGATTCCCGCAAGCGCCACAATGCCGGTTCCCGTCATGATGATCGAGAACGGCTGCTGCATCACGAGCATGCCGATCAGGACGCCCGTGGTGGACAGGACCACTGCAAGCAACACGAGGATTGCGTTGTAGAACGAATTGAACTGCGCCAGCAGGATGATGAACATCAGGCCGAGCGCGGCCATGAACCCGGTCTGAAGGAAGGCTTGGGACTCCGCCTGATCCTGGGCGTCGCCGGTCCACTCCCAATCGACGCCGTCGGGGAAAGGTCGCTCTTCCTCGATCCACTTGGTCAAGGTCTCGATCCGTTCGGTGGCAGTGACCGGCACGGTGTCCAGGCCATCCTCGGCGATGCGTCTGGTCAGGGCGCCGCTCCTTGCATCCGCCGCCCTGACGACTTCCACTATCACGCCCTCGGAATCGACCAGCTTCACCAGGTCGCTTTCCACATTGGCCTTGACATCGAAGAAGCGTGTCTGGTCGGTCCGAGTAATTTGTGCGAGCTGCGCAACGGGCTTTCGAGTAATCAGGTTCGAAAGCGGTACGAGACCTTGATTGGTCCGGACCTTGAGCGAATCAAGCGTCGACAGGAATCTCTCGTCCTCGGGCAGCCGGGCACGGATTTCGATTTCCTCATCCGAAGAGTCCACGCGCATCGTGTCCAGCAAGACGCCGCGCGTAACGAGCTGGATCATGCCGCCGATCGTCGCGACGTTTGCGCCGTACTTTCCCGCTCTCTCGACATCGACATCAATCTGCCAGTCGATGCCGGGCAGCGGCAGGTTGTCTTCGATGTCGATGAGGCCGGGCGTTGCCTCGAAACGCTCGCGCGCGATCTGCGTCGCTTCGATCAGCTTGCCCCAGTCGTCCAGCTTGAGGCGCAGGTGCAGGGGCTTTGCCGACGAGGGACCACGCGTCAGGTTCAGAATTTCGACCTTGATGCCCGGGATTTCGCCGAGCTGTGCCTCGAGGTTTTCCAGAACGACGTTGCCGTTGAGGCTGCCAATCTCAACGCCATGCGCCTCGGCAAGGGCCGGCCGGTCTTCCCAGGCCACGAGCTCAATCTGGATCTGGCCGATCGCGTCGTTCGGACCCTGCGCGCCTCCGGTGTTCGCGTTCAGCCCGCCGGCGCCTGCAAAGGCGAATGCGTTCTTCACTCCGGGAGTGGCGAGGACGACTGTCTCTGCCTCCTGAACAAGCGCGTCCTTTTCTGCGAGGCTGAGATTTCCGCGCGCACGCACGTAGACGATGGCTTGCTCGGCCTCGACTTCCACGAAGAACTCGACGCCCTTGTTGTTCGCGCCGAAGTGGACGAAGACCGATATGACGAAGGAGATGACCAAGCTGATCGTCACGACCGGCATCACCGGGTTGCTGGCAATGAATGCGATCAGGTGACCGAACGGTGTTCGTTTCCTTCCCATGCCGGCCTGGCGCATTCCGCGTTTGGACTTGACGGAGTTGAGCGCGACAGACGAAAACGCTGCCGCGCCCGCAAAGAGAATCGCACCGGTCGCTGATCCAAGCGTCTCGGCGTAAGGCATCGGGAGAAGGGCCGGGTTAAGGATCTGCAAGGCGGCAAGGAACATCAGGCAGAACGCGACGCCGACAAGGGCGACTCGAAACGGCCATGGAAAGGAGCGCACCAGCGCCGCTGAAAGCCGTTCAAGAATCCGGCTCAGCCGGCCTGAAATCCCGCCGACGACGGGCAGGTAGATCAGGGCGACGATCAGGGATGCCGAAAGGACGAAGATGAGCGTGACCGGCAGCATACCCATGAACTCGCCGGACACGCCTGGCCAAAAGAGCATGGGCAGGAACGCGCACAGTGTCGTTGCCGTTGAAGACACGACGGGCCAGAACATGCGCTTTGCCGCCTCTACAAAGGCGTGCATCGGACCGGTGCCGGCTTGAATCCGCTTGTCGGCGTATTCCACCACGACGATGGCGCCGTCGACCAGTATGCCGACGGACAGGATCAGGCCAAACATGACGATGTTCGAGATGGCAATCCCCATGACCGCCAAGAACGCGAAGCAGAGAAGGAATGAAGTCGGAATGGCAAAGCCGACAAGCAGCGCCGAGCGGGTGCCAAGCGTCGCCAGGACCACGATCATGACGAGGGCGATGGCGGTCAGGACCGAGCCTTCAAGCTGGTTCACCATCGACCTTACCCCCGACGACTGATCGTTGGATGCGCCGACCGTGACTACCGTCTGCAGGTCGGGCGGCCAGGCCGCACGTGCCGCCTCGATTTCATGCCGGACGAGCTCGGTCGTGCTGATTGTGGGGAAGCCCTTCCGCTTCACGATCTGGAGGGCGACCGAGTTCACGCCGTTGAAGCGCGCTGTGCCCGACCGATCCTCGAAGGTCAGCCTTATGTCGGCAACGTCGCCCACCGTGATGATCCGGTCACCGTCGGCCTTCACCGGCAACCTGTAGATGTCCTGCTGTTCGTCGAAAGAAGAGGGAATCTTGATGGCGAAGGAGCCGGATTCCGTTTCCACGTTGCCTGCAGCAATCAACTGGTTGTTGTTGGTCAGCTTGCCGATGAGCTCGCCCACCGTGACATCAATGGCCTCGAAGCGCAGCGGATCGACCACAACTTCGACCATTTCTTCACGATGGCCGGCAAGCTTCGCTTCCAGCACCGGCTCCAGCTCTTCAAGCCGGTCTTGCAGGGACTTTGCGACTCGCAACAAGGTCCGTTCGGGCACGGCGCCTGTCAGGTTGACGACCAAGATCGGAAATTCCGAGAAGTTCAGTTCGCCAATCGTGTATTGGTCGGCCCCTGCCGGAAACTGCGCCTCGGCCTTGTTCATTGCGTCCCGTACGTCTGCCAGGACCTGCGTCTTGTCCCATCCGAAGTCAAATTCCATGAGGACGTTGGCATAGCCTTCGGCCGCTGTCGCGCTGATCGACTTGATCCCGTCGAGGTCGGCAAGCTCGCTTTCCATCGGCTTGATCAGGAGCGCTTCGCTGTCCTCTGCGCTGATCCCTGCAAACGGCAAGCTCACGAAGATGGCCGGATATTCGATGTCAGGAGCGCCTTCCTTCGGAAGCTGGGTGTAGGCGAAGGCACCCGCCAGCAGCGAAAGCGCGATGAATGACAGGACCATTCGGGCGCGCGACGCGGCCCAGTCGATGATGCCGGTCATTCGCCCGGTTCCCTGAACCGGGCGGCGACCGGCACGCCGTCGGTGACGTATTCCTGGCCAACCACGATTATGTCGGCCTCCGGTCCCAGGCCTGTGACCCAGATGCCTTCCGCCGTGTCCCGAACCACGCTGATCTCTGCAAATGCGGCCTTCTTGTCCCTTATGACCCGAACGCCGAGCTGACCGTCATCATTGAGGGTCAAGGACGATTGCGGCAACAGATGCGCGGTCCGGCCTGCGGACCGAATGGCAATCTCCGCTGTCTGGCCGTCACTGATTGCCAGATTGTCGTTTGCAATTTCCACATCCACCCTGAATGTGCGCGTGGCCGGGTCGGCTGATCGCGAGACGAACGTGACCCGGCCGACAACCGTTTGCCCCGAAGTCAGCCGTGCTTGGGCGTACGCTCCCACGGAAATGCGGTCCAGGTGGATTTCAGGCACGAAGCCGACAAGCTTGATCGTGTCGAGCTGAATCACGGTGGCACAAAGCGAGCCAGGCTGGAGAAGGGAGCCGAGCTCTGCCGCATCGCTTTCGAGGAGCCCAGAGAACGGTGCGCGGATCTCGAGCTTGCCAAGCTCGTTCCTTGCTGCGGCGACGGCTGCTTCCGCCGCCTGGATGCCGGACTTTGCGCTTTCGACGCCGGCGCGCGCGGCTTCCACCGCCGCGGCTGTTTGCGCAACCCGCGTCTCGGAAGCGAAGCCGCCCTCGTTCAGGCGTTCTGCCGCGCGGCCATTGATTTCGGCTTCGATGAGCCGCGCTTCCGCTTCTGGCAAGCGAAGCTCCGCCTCTCGAAATCGGGCCTCGGCCTCATCCAGAGCAACCTGTCGCGTGCCCGGGTCCAGAACGCACAACAGATCGCCTTCGGTCACCGTGGCGCCGCGCCTCGCCGGCTCGCTGATGACCCTGCCGGATGTCTCGGCACGCACGTCAACCTGTCGCGCTGCTTCGGTTCGGCCCCGCAGGATCACGGCACTGTCAACGGTTTGGGCAATCGAACGCAACGCAACGACGGAAATGGTTCCGCCGAGGTCCGGACGTCGAACGCTTGGGGCGTCCGCACCGGCGGGTTTGTCCGTCGTGACGGCCTGCGCGCTGTTGCCGGCAGCAAACTTCAGGACCGCATCACGCTCAAGCACAAGAAGGTACAAGGCCGTGACCACGAGGATCGCTGTCAGAACGGGAAGCAGGCGCATGGCTCTCGTGTCCTCGCGGTCGCAGGCCAATTGGGTCAGGCACACCGCTTTGTGCAACAAGGCAATCTTGTTGTCGTGAATTACATAATTCGGCAATCCACGGCAAGATTTCAACCTTTTGGCTGGAATGGGTTCTTTGCAATCCCGCATGCAGGCGATAAGAGAGCGCTGATCGCAGCAATGGATGGAAATCTGCAGTGTCCAGCCAGGATTCTTTCATCAACGAGGTGACCGAGGAAGTCCGTCGCGACAAGCTCTTCAGGCTCATGCGCCGATATGGCTGGATTGCCGTCGCTTTCGTCGTGCTGATCGTTGGCGGCGCTGCCGTCTTCGAGTGGCAAAGGGCCCAGGCCCGGGCGGAAGCCGAAGCAGCTGGCGATGCCCTGTTGAATGCCTTGTCGGAAGATGCGCCGAAGGCTCGAGCCGAGGTCCTTGCCGCCATTGACGGCGAATCCGCAGGCCGGAACGCGATCGTTCGAATGTTCCGGGCTGCGGCGGAAATCGACGCAGGCGAGAATGAGCGTGCATTGGCGACATTGGAGGAAATAGCGGTCGATGCCGAGGCGCCCTCCGTGTATCGCGACCTCGCGGTCCTGAAGTCCGTGATGATCTCGGATGCGCCGCCAGAGGAGCGTGTTGCGCGCCTTGAACCGCTTACCAGGCCCGGCAACCCGCTCAGGCTTCTGGCAATCGAGCAGCGTGCCCTAGCCGAAGTCGAACTTGGTCAGACTCAGACGGCCATCGAGACCCTGAACGGGATTCTTGCTGATGCAGAGCAAACAGAGGGTTTGCGCATGCGTGCTTCCTGGCTGATTGTGGCCTTGGGTGGGACGCCCGGGGATGCATAGGCCGATGCGATTGGCCGGCGAGGTGCAAATGGTGAAGAAACTTGGCATTCCGATGTTCGTCGCGATGGCGCTCGCTGCATGCGGCGAAAGGGAAGAGTTGCTGCACGGAGAGCGGCTGGACATAGCCGGCACGCCTCGGAACGTCATTGAGAACCGCGCCACGCCGCTGAACCTCCCGCTTGCTCAGGAGCGCGCGGACTGGACGCACGTCGGCGGCAATGTGCGCCATCATCTGACTCATCTCGCTCTTTCCCGTGACCTGTCACTGGCATGGAGCGTATCGATCGGACAGGGCAATGATCGCCGGCACCGGATCACGGCTGATCCGGTCGTTGCGGACGGGCGGGTCTACACGCTCGACAGCAGGGCGCGGGTTTCGGCACACACGACGGCGGGAGAGCCATTGTGGGCTCAGGACCTGACACCAGCTTCCGAGAACGCGGACGAGGGGTCAGGCGGCGGCTTGGCCGTTGCCGGAGGCGCCCTCTTTGCAAGCTCGGGTTTCGGCACCTTGACGGCATTGGAAGCCGCGACAGGCAACGCGCGTTGGGTGCAGGAGCTTGAATCTGCGGTTTCCGGCGCTCCCACGGTATACGAGGGAGTTGTTTACCTGGTCACGCGAAACGCCGTGGGCTGGGCCATTGACGCCGAGAGCGGACGGATCCTGTGGCAGGTCATTGGCGCCACCAGCGAAAGCGGGATTTCTGGCGGCTCGGCACCCGTGATCGCCGGGTCGCAAGTCGTCTTCCCGCTGCCGTCCGGCCAGCTGGTCGCTGCCGCCATCGGTTCAGGCGCGCAGACCTGGGTGGCCAGTGTCACAACCCAGAGACTCAGGCGCGCATTCAGCCGTTTTTCGGAACTGACCGCAGTGCCGGTCGTGGCCAACGGAGTCGTCTATGTCGGCAATCACTCTGGTCGTGCTTCGGCATTTGACGCAGGCACCGGCGAGTCGATCTGGGATATCGATGCAGGTGGCCTCAATCCTGTTTGGGTCGCGGGAGATTCTGTCTTCCTCGTGTCCGAGGAAAATCGGCTGATGAGACTTGACACGGTGACAGGAGAGGCGGTCTGGGCGCAGGAACTGCCATATTTTGTTCGTGAACGCATCGCGCGCCGCAAGGCGATTCATGCGCACTACGGCCCGATCCTTGCTGGAGGACACTTGCTTATTGCCTCGAATGACGGCTTGTTGCGGCGGTTCGATCCCGTGTCAGGCGATCTGGTTGGCCAGCTGGCTTTGCCCACCGGAGCGGCCCGCAATCCCGTAGTGGCTGGTGGAACCCTGTATGTTGTGACTGTCGACGGCCAGCTCCACGCCTTCCGCTGATCCGTACGGGCGCATGACCCATGGCCTTCAAGCTTGCCATCGTCGGACGTCCAAACGTGGGCAAGTCCACGCTGTTCAATCGCCTCGTGGGCAAGCGCCTCGCGCTTGTCGACGACCAGCCGGGGGTGACGCGGGACATGCGGGAAGGCGAGGCACGACTTGCTGGAGTGCATTGCACTGTCATGGATACAGCCGGATTGGAAAAGGCGAACGACGACAGCCTTCAGGGACGCATGCGGCGTTTGACCGAACGCGCGATTGCCGCGGCCGATGTATGTCTCTTCATGATTGATGCACGTGCAGGCGTCCTTCCGGACGACATGGCCCTGGCGGACATTCTGCGACGCAAGTCCGCCGCCGTGATTCTCGTGGCAAACAAGTCTGAAGGACGGGCAGGGGAGGCTGGGCTTCTCGAAGCGTACTCTCTCGGCTTTGGCGACCCTCTGCCGCTGTCGGCCGAACATGGCGAGGGAATTCACGAGCTTCACGCGCAACTGGAGCAATTGGCTCGCAAGACGGAACAGGATGCCGGCTTGTCCGGATAGGAGTCGTATGCAGATTCCGTCGGCAGCAATGACGAAGCGCGTGTTCTTGCTCCTGACTGCCCCCTCAAGGTAGCGGTGGTGGGCCGGCCGAATGCGGGGAAGTCAACGCTCGTGAACCGGCTGCTGGGCGTAGACCGTCTTCTGGCGGGACCGGAGGCGGGCATTACACGCGACGCGATATCGGTCTTTCTTGACTGGGACGGTTTGCCGGTCCGAGTCTTCGATACGGCTGGCATGCGGAAGAAGGCCCGTGTTCAGGACAAGCTCGAGAGGCTTTCGGTCGGCGACGGGCTGCGCGCCGTCAAATTCGCCGAGGTCGTAATCGTCGTCCTCGACGCCGCGATCCCGTTCGAACAGCAGGATCTCCGCATTGCCGACTTGGCGGAGCGGGAGGGCCGCGCGGTTGTGGTTGCAGTCAACAAGTGGGACCAGGTCAAGCAAGGACGGGCAAGGTTCGACGAGCTGTCCGAAAAATTCGAGCGGTTGCTGCCTCAGCTTCGCGGCGCGCCGCTTGTTGCAGTTTCGGCCAGCAAGGGCAGTGGAATGGATCGATTGCGCGATTCCGTGGTTCGTGCGTACGAGGTCTGGAATCGCCGAGTTGGCACTGCCGAGCTGAATCGCTGGCTTGTGGATGCGGTCGCCGCGCATCCCCCACCCGCGCCCGGGGGGCGGCGCATAAGGTTGGGGTACATCACTCAGGCCAGAACCCGACCAGCGGGTTTCATTGTCATGTGCTCGTATCCGCAAAGGCTGAACGAGAGCTACAAGCGATATCTGATCAACGCATTGCGTGAGGACTTCGACATGCCGGGCACGCCTGTTCGGCTGACCTTTCGCGGCCAAGGTCACAAGAATCCCTATCGTGACAGGAAAAAGCCGAGCCCGTCACGGCTCCGCAAGCATCTTGGCCCGGGTGCATAGAGCGGCATTTGATCCGCTCGCTCGATCCGGAGCCACTCCGTCAACACGTTCCGGGCTCGTCCAAGGATTGCTGATGAGGCAGTGATCTCGTGGAGTGCAGCGAGACGCGTAGCGAGGTTCCAGCCCGATCAGGCCCGACGCTGCTTTCGTGAAACGCATGGGTGGTCGGCGAGGAAGCCGCTCGTCCGCGCCGTCACGCGAGCATGCCTTCAGGCGTGATTGCCGTGACGCCTCCCAGCCAGGGCAGCAGGCCGTCGGGCAGCTTGACGCCTCCGTTGGCCATCTGGCCGTTCTCGAGAACGGCGATCAATGCCCGTCCGACTGCGAGGCCGGAGCCGTTCAACGTGTGAACGAATTCCGGCTTGCCGTCCCTTTCGCGAAACCGCGCCTTCATTCTCCGCGCCTGGAAGTCGCCGCAGGTCGAGACCGAGGATATCTCGCGATACGTGTTCTGTCCGGGCAGCCAGACTTCGACGTCATAGGTTCGCCGGGCCCCGAATCCGAGATCGCCGGTGCAAAGCGAAACCGTGCGGTAGGCCAGGCCAAGGCGTTCCAGAATTCCCTCGGCACAGCGGAGCATCCGCCTTTGCTCTTCTTCGGACGCGTCCGGATGCACGATGGATACCATTTCGACCTTCTCGAACTGGTGTTGACGGAGCATGCCCGCGGTGTCCTTGCCGGCGGCTCCAGCTTCGGACCGGAAACACTGGGTATGTGCCGTCAAGCGGATCGGGAGGGCATCGGCATCAAGAATGCTCTCCCGCACCGTGTTTGTGAGCGTCACTTCCGATGTCGGGATCAGCCACAGCCCTTCGCGGGTGACATAGCTGTCCGCTTCAAACTTGGGCAGCTGGTTTGTCCCGATCATGGGTTCGTCGCGCACGAGCACCGGAGTCACGGTCTCGGTGAGGCCGTTTTCCGACGTGTGGATGTCGAGCATCATCTGCGCCAATGCCCGGTGCACACGCGCCACGGCCCCGCGGAGAACGACGAATCGGCTTCCGGAAAGCTTGGCCGCAGTTTCGAAGTCCATGCCTGGCCTGACACCTGCAATGTCGAAATGCTCGACAGGCTCGAACTCGAACGCAGGAGGTTCGCCCCAGCGATGCAACTCCTGGTTGTCGCCTTCGTCGGCCCCCTGCGGCACATCGTCATATGGCAGGTTTGGCAGGGTCAGCAGGAGGCCTTGCAGCCGCGCGTCTTCGGCAGCAGCTTCGGTTTCGAGTCGCGCGATCTCGTCCTTTTTTTCCGCGACGAGGGATCGCAGACGTTCGAACTTTGCGTTGTCGCCCTTGTCCAATGCTGCGGCGATTTCCTTTGTTGCCGCATTTCGATCAGCGCGAGCGGCCTCTGCGGCCGCAATTTTGGTGCGCCACACCCTGTCGATCGCGAGGATCTCCGACGACGGAGCCGACAATCTCCGACGAGCCATTGCAGCATCGAATGCGGAGGGGTCTTCGCGAATTGCGCGAATGTCGTGCATCGGTCGTCTCCTGCGATCAAGTTTCAGCGCTCTACACGCAGGCAGATTCATTGTCGACTCCGAGACGCCGTCTCTGTCCGGCATTCGGAAGCACCGGAACTTGAGACGGGGCCAGGTACGCGGAGGTGCCACCGCTTCTCGTCTCTCGAAGACGCGGGCTGGCACGATTGACTCGCACGGTCCCTCACATGTCAGGTTCTCTCGCAGTGGACGGATCGACCGCATGGCCTTGGCACGTGGCAACGGGACGCTAGAGAAGTGCGCAGAACAAGCATCCATGATTTGAGGCAAGCCCGGATTCGGTCTTTTTCGACGGTTTT
>VYCX01000075.1 GCA_009843725.1 Boseongicola sp. SB0675_bin_26 | reverse complement strand
AACGAGATCCTTGCCGTCACGTTCACCAACAAGGCGGCTCGGGAGATGAAATCGCGGGTGGCCTCGCTTCTCGGCCAGACGATCGAGGGCATGCCGTGGCTTGGCACTTTCCACTCGATCTGTGCCAGGCTGCTGCGCAGGCATGCGGAACTCGCGGGCCTCAAGGCGAACTTCACGATTCTCGACACCGATGACCAGCTCAGGCTTCTCAAGCAGCTCATCGTCGCCGCAGGAATCGACGAGAAACGTTGGCCTGCGCGCCAGTTGGCGCATCAGATCGACGGCTGGAAGAACCGCGCCTGGACGCCCGACAAGGTGCCGGCGTCGCAGGGTTCGGTCTTCAACAACCGGGGCGCGGAACTCTATGGCCAGTACCAGGAGCGCCTGAAGGCGCTGAACGCGGCGGATTTCGGCGATTTGCTGCTCCACATGCTGGAGATCTTCAAGAAACACGAAGACGTTCTCGAACAGTACCAGCGCTGGTTCCGATACATTCTCGTGGACGAATACCAGGACACGAACGTCGCCCAGCACCTCTGGTTGCGGCTTTTGGCGCAGGCCCACGGGCAGATCTGCTGTGTTGGCGATGACGACCAGTCGATCTACGGCTGGCGGGGCGCGGAGGTCGGCAACATCCTCAGGTTCGAAAAGGACTTTCCAGGTGCGCATGTCATCCGTCTCGAGCAGAACTACCGTTCCACGCCCCAGATCCTGAACGCAGCCGACGGCGTGATTGCCCAAAACAGGGGACGACTTGGGAAGACGCTGTTCACTGACCGTGACGAGGGCGAGAAGATTCGCCTGATCGGCCATTGGGACGACGGGGACGAGGCGCGCTGGGTCGGCGAGGAGATCGAGGCGCTGCAGGGAGGCACGAGGGGCTTGCGCCCCTTCGAGCTGGGCGAGATCGCGATCCTGGTGCGGACGTCGTTCCAGATGCGCGCCTTCGAGGACCGGTTCCTGTCGATCGGGCTTCCGTACCGCGTCGTTGGCGGCCCGCGCTTCTATGAGCGCCTCGAAATCCGGGACGCGATGGCCTACTTTCGCCTCGCCGTCTCGCCGGACGATGACCTGGCGTTCGAACGGGTCGTCAACACGCCGAAACGCGGACTTGGCGACCGTGCGCAACAGAAGATCCAGACCTCCGCCCGGACGGGCGGCGTTTCGCTGATCGAAGGGGCGCGAACGCTGCTGGCCGCGAAGGGCATCGCCGGGAAGGGCGCAGGCGAGCTGCTGAAGCTGATCAACCTGATTGACGTGTGGCACGCCCGGGTGACCGAAGGCACGGATCATCTGGAGCTTGCCGGCCAGATTCTTGACGACTCGGGCTACGCAGAGATGTGGCAGAACCACCGGACTCCCGAGGCCGAGGGGAGGCTGGAGAACCTGAAGGAACTGGTGAAGGCCCTGGAGCAGTTCGAGAATCTGCAAGGCTTCCTGGAACATGTCTCGCTGGTCATGGACAACGACTCCGACGATGCCGACGAAAAGGTCGTGATCATGACGCTTCATGCCGCCAAGGGGCTGGAGTTCCCGGTCGTGTTCCTGCCCGGATGGGAGGACGGGCTGTTCCCTTCGCAGCGCACGATGGACGAATCCGGAGCGAAAGGCCTCGAGGAAGAGCGTCGACTGGCCTATGTCGGACTGACGCGTGCCGAGGAGCTGGCGTATGTGAGTTTCGCTGGCAACCGGATTACATACGGGCAGTGGCAGTCGACGCTGCCCTCGAGGTTCATTGACGAATTGCCGGGCGCGGCGGTTGAGGTCCTGACAGCGCCCGGGCTGTACGGGCGTACGCAAGCGGCACCTTCGGACATGGCGTCAAGGGCGAGTCGGGCGGATGTTTACAACTCGCCCGGCTGGAAGCGCCTGCAGTCGCGTTCGGGTCGGCGGGGACTTGGCCAGCCTCGGGAGGCGAAGAACACGATAATCGATCTTGATGCGGTGTCGGCCTTCACGGAGGGCGAGCGCGTGTTTCACGAGAAGTTCGGTTATGGCGCGGTGGCGGAAATTGAAGGCGACAAGCTTGAGGTCGATTTCGAAAAGGCGGGCAGGAAAAACGTGCTCGCGGGCTATGTCCGGGCGGCCGGCGCGGCGGGAGATGTGCCGTTCTGAGTCCCGGTCGTCCGGTGCATGACGCACTCAGGCGGCCCAGTTGCCGTCCCGGAAGACCGCGACGCGATCACCTGTTGCCGTGACCCCGTCGATATCCGTGTCCTTTGCTCCGATCATCCAGTCGACATGGACAATGCTGCTGTTGCCGCCACGCCCCGCGATCTCGTCCTCCGACGCTCCGTCGCTGTCGCGCAGGCAGTCCTTGTAGCATTGGCCGAGCGCGACATGGCATGCTGCGTTTTCGTCGAACAGCGTGTTGTAGAAGAGAATCCCGCTTTCGGAGATCGGGGACGCGTAGGGCACCAGCGCGACCTCTCCGATGCGGCGCGCGCCGTCGTCGCTTTCGAGGAGCTTGCGAAAGACCTCCTCGTTGCTTGAGGCATTGGCCTCTACAATGCGGCCCTCCGCGAACCGGACTTCGATGCCCTCGATGAGGGTGCCCTGGTAGGCGAGCGGCTTTGTGGCCCGGACGGTTCCGTCGACCCGATCCTTGTGAGGGACCGTGAAGACTTCCTCCGACGGAATGTTCGGGTTGCAGACAATGCCGTTCTTCGCCTCGCTCGCGCCGCCCATCCAGCAATGCCCGTCTGCCAGTCCCACGGTCACGTCAGTGCCCCTGCCCCTGAAGTGCAGCGCGGCGAATTCCTGGCTGTTCAACCAGTCGCGCCGGGCGGCAAGATCCGCATTGTGCGCAGCCCATGCCGCGACCGGATCGTCCTGGTCAGTGCGGGATGCGGAGAAGATCGCCTTGGCCAGCTCGGCCTGTGCATCGTCATCGTCCAGATCCGGAAACACCAGCTTGGCCCATGCGCGCCCCGGATAGGCGGCGATCGACCAGTTGATCTCGAAGCCCGAAATCCTTTCGAGCGCGGGACGATAGGCTTCCGCATTGGCTCGCGCCGCCCGGGCGACGCGGCCGGGGTCTTCCGAAGCGAGCGCCATCGGATTCTCCGCGGCTATGTGCAGCCGCGCCGTGTTCCTGCCAAAGGCTTCGGCCATGCCTTGGTAAAGCCAGTCGGGCGCTTGGTCGAGGCTCTCCGATCGTCCGTACCTGTAACGGGCCCGGGTGACGTCCTCGTCGTTCAGGATCGGAGTGACAAGGCCGCCGCCGGTGCGGTACGCGCGTTCGGTCACGCGTCGCACAAGCGGCAGCGCTTCGGCGGAGGCGGTGATCAGCAGGTTCTGGCCTTCTGCCAGGTTTACGCCTGTCGAGACGATTGTCTCGGCCAGACGGTCAAGCTGGGACGCGTCGAACGGCAGGTTGTCGGGCATTGGGCGGAGGCCTCCTCGGTGCATTGACGTGTCATGTCACAGCGGCTCAGGGAGGAGAAGGCCGCCATTGGCGAAATGGCGTGGACAATGGCGGATCATTCGCTCACGCAAGGCCTTGCCCGGGTCAGCGCTCGAAATTCGAAGACTTCCGGGAAGTGGTTCAGGCCGCGCGCCTGGCCTCTTCGGCCGCGGCAAGCTCCGCGGCGTGCCGACGCTCGCTCTCCTCGCGGCTGAGCGCCACGGAGGTGCGGACGCCGTTGCCCACGAATGCCATGAGGCCTTTCACGACGCGTTCGTTCGGGTCGATGCCCGCGCAGGTCAGCACCTCGCGCCCATCGCGCGACCGTGCCCATCGCGCGATCTGCTCAGGGCCGTTTCCATATTTTTTGTCATCGGCAATGGCGTCATCAAGTGCAGCGAGCACCACGGCCGCGAAGAGCTTCCGCGCGCGATTGCCCTGTTCATTGTTGAATGCAGTGCCGTCCACAAAATCTACCATATTTGGTCCTTCGGTCCTTTTCCTCGCAAGTGATTGGCATGACGTCCCTTATGCAGGTATTGGCGCCACTTTTGCTATTCTTTTTCGGAATATCTGCCATGCGCCATGCGCATGGCGACCTCGGATTTCCCGGATGCCTTACGTGTTGCGGTCGCGCATCCTGTCAAATATATGGCAAGCGCCTTCTGAATCAACAGGACATCGGGTTTGTCGCATGCCAAGGATCAACGGAAACGAGATTCGGTCTGGCAACGTGCTGGAGCACAACGACGGCCTCTGGGTCGCGGTGAAGGCCGAGCACGTCAAGCCTGGAAAGGGCGGCGCGTTCGCGCAGGTCGAACTCAGGAACCTTCGAAACGGCTCCAAGCTGAACGAGAGATTCCGCTCGGCCGACAAGGTGGAGCGCGTCCGGCTGGAGCAGAGGGACCAGCAGTTCCTGTACGAGAGCGACGGCATGCTTCTCTTCATGGACAACGAGACATTCGAGCAGATCGAGCTTCCCGCAGACATCCTCGGCGAGCGCCGACCGTTTCTGCAGGACGGAATGACGATCCAGGTCGAGTACTACGAAGCCGAGGCCCTGAACGCGTCACTGCCGCAGAAAGTGACGTGCACGGTCAGCGAAACCGAGCCCGTGGTGAAGGGCCAGACGGCGGCGAACAGCTTCAAGCCGGCGCTTCTCGACAACGGCGTCCGTATCGCCGTTCCGCCCTTTGTTGGCGAAGGTGAAAAGGTCGTGGTGAACACCGAAACCATGGAATACGCCGAACGGGCATAGGTTTGGGTCACATCGCTTTCGCCGGGACGCCTCCGCGACACCGCAGGCACCGCCGCTTCAGCGCGCCAGCGCCCGAAATTCAAACCGAATCGCAATCGACGTCGGTCGTGAACGGGAATGCCGCGCATTCCAAATTGAAGCTATGCCAAAGGTACGGCAGTGCGAACTGGACGAGGGACCAGGCACGCATTGAGGAACCCTCTCGCCAAGCGATCATGCCGCGCTCGGCATGCAATTGACGGTGGCACAGCTTTGGCGGCGAGGCCCACGCATGCGGTCATTTCGCTCCGTGAATCCTGGAGACTTGCGACGCGATTTTCATCACATGTCCCGAGGTCGCGCCTTCGGTCTCCTCGCCGAAACGTGAAGCCGGCGTGGCGACCGCAATTGCGCCTACGGCTTCACCACGAAAGCCGATGATCGCCGCCGCGACGCCAACCACGTCGCTTTCATATGTACCCGACGCCTTGGCATAACCTGATTCCCGCACCTTCTCGATTTGCCTAAGCAACCTTTTGCGGTCCATCTCGGTGTCGCGCGTAAAGCGGGGCAGGTTCCCGCTCAGGACCTTGTCAACCCGCGCATCCGGCGAGGCGGACAGAAACGCCAGTCCGGACGCTGTTGCATGAAACGGCAGGGCTTCCGCGGGGTCGATGTAGACCCGGGTGCCCTTGATCTTTGTTTCGACGATCCCTGTTGTCATCAATCTGTCGCCAACGAGCATGCTTGAATGTGCCGTTTCGCCGGTGGCTTCTGCAAGACCGTGCAGGGCCCGCGTCACCTCGCCTGCCACTGGATGGGTGAGATCGCGCAGCATCGACAGCCGCGTCAGGGATGGCCCGAGATGGTAGGACTTGTCCTTCAGTGACTGTTCCAGGATGCCATGCCGGGTCAGGTCAGACACGTAGCGTTGTATGTTAGACTTGTCCCAGCCGAGTTGCCGGGCAATCTCTGACAAGCCCAGGTTAGGGGTGCTTTCGGAAAATAAGTTCAGCACGCTCAATGCCTTATCTACAGTGCTCATGTCCTTGCTCCTGGGCGGCGCGCGAAATTGTTGACTCGCGGGCACATAATGCTGATCAATATCGCACCAGCATGTCAAATATCGATCAATTCAGGGAGAAAATGATGAAACACACGCTAGCGTCCATTGCCGCCGCAGTGGCTGTCATGAGTGGGGGCGCCGCCCTCGCCGAGTACCCGGAGAAGCCTGTGAGCTTCATCGTGCCCTGGCCTCCGGGAGACTTGGAAGACGTTCTCACCCGCATGATCGCCGAGGATTTTCAGGCGGAATACGGCGTTGCAGCCGCGGTCGTGAACAAGCCCGGGGGCGGCGGCGGACCTTTCCCTGGCGCAATCGAGGTGGCGACCGCCCCTGCCGACGGCTACACGATCGGGTCCTTCGTGATCGGTGTGCCGTTGATTGGCCACGAAATCGGCATTCCCGAACTCACCCCCGAGAAATTCGATCCGCTGGGCATCTTCGTGACCTACCCGTTCGTAGTCGTCGCAGGCGGCGAGGCCCCATATGACACAATCGAGGAAATGGCCGAACACGCAAAGTCCAACGAACTGGCGCTTGGACATTTTGGTGCGAACCTGATTCCGACGCAGGTCACGATGGCTTATGCCAAGTCTGCCGGGTTTGAGTGGGGCGCCGAGGCCGCCTACCCGATGCTGGACTGCAACACGCTGGCTTCGGGCGACGCAGATGTCATCAACACGACGCTGCAACTGGTGCTGCCGTGCCTGGACGACATCAAGGTTCTGGCGTCGGTGACCGGGGAACGGATTCCGATCACTCCGGATGCGCCGACGATGGGTGAACTTGTTCCGGAACTGAACATCTCGTTGTGGAACGGTCTGTTCGTGCACAAGGACACGCCGCAAGACGCGCGTGACAAGATCATCGCGGTTGCCGAGAAGACGGTGATGAGCGAGCGCGCCCAAAGGCTGGCGAGCGAGACAGGAGCCGGCGTGTACTGGGTGGGCGCTGCCGCCGCGGCAGAGCAGATCCAGAAGGACATGCAGACGACGGCCACGATCCAGTCGATGCTGGAATAGGCGTTGGCTGATCCAATGGGGCTGGCGCGATCATGCGCCAGCCATTCGAGGGAGCACCAATTCCGGTTCTCTGGATGCGCACATGACCCAGCATCGCGAAGAGTCCATCCACCGTCCGGGTGTTCTGGTCTTCATTGCCCTGTTCGTGCTGTTTTCGATCTTTCTTCTCTCCCAACTGGCTGCGGAGACGCGATTTGTCCCCAACGGAAAACTCGTGGAGCAGCCGCGTTTCTGGCCCGCCATCGGAGTTCTTTCGATGGTGGGATTCGGACTCGCGCAGATCGCGTTGAGTTGGCGGGTCAAGGCGGGCTGGGCTCCGGGCGAAGTGCTGGTTTGGCTACGCGCCTTCGAATACCTGGCCTGGTTCATGGCCTACGTCGCCGTAGTGCCGGTGCTGGGTTATCTTGCCACGACCATGGCGTTCACGACTTCGCTGGCCTTCAGGCAGGGCTACCGCGGCGTCAGGAGCCTGGGCGCCGCCGCGCTGCTGGGGCTGGCGATCGTCTTGGTGTTCAAGACCGGCCTTTCCGTGAAAATTCCCGGCGGTGCGGTCTATGAGTATCTGCACGGGTCCCTGCGCAACTTCATGATCGTGAATTTCTGACCATGGAACTGCTCGGCTCCGCGTTTCTGATCCTTGCCCGTTGGGACGTTGTCGCCGCTCTGCTGGTTGGATCAGTTGGCGGCGTGATCATCGGCGCCATTCCCGGTGTCGGGGCGGCGGTGGCCATTGCCATTCTCTTGCCTGCCACCTTTTCGCTGGACCCCATCGTGGGACTGTCCGCGTTGCTGGGCATTTACGGATCGTCCATGTATGGCGGCGCCATACCGGCGATTCTCATCAACACGCCCGGAACCGCCGTCAACGCCCTGACCACGTATGAGGGAACGCCAATGACCGAGCGTGGAGAGGCTCGGCGTGCGTTGTCGCTGGCGTATTCCGCTTCATTCTGCGGCGCTGTCTTCTCCATAGTCTGCCTCATCCTCCTGTCCCCGGTTCTTGCGTGGATCGCGCCGATGTTCGGAAGCCGGGAAATTTTCTTGGCGGCCTTGCTGGGAGTCATCCTCGTCGTCCTTGCGCATCGAGGTCAGATTCTGCTTGCAGGCATGATGGCGGGCTTCGGCATCTGGCTGAACACGATCGGGCTCGAGACGCTTCAATACTCGCAGCGATACACCTTTGGGCAAACCTGGCTGTCAGGCGGCGTGGACCTCATCGTTGTTGTTCTGGGCCTCTTCGCCATCAGCCAGGCCTTTGTCCTGCTCGTCGAATCCGACAAGCGCGCCCATGCCGAGCCGATCACCGGGGGGCTGCTGTCAGGGTTCAAGGAACTGGCGCTCTACAAGCGCGTCGCCGCAGCTTCCGGCAGCTTTGGCGTCATGATGGGCATGATCCCGGGCGTGGGCGAGTTCACAGCCCAGTTCCTCAGCTACACCTACGCGCAGAGGACCTCGGAAACCCCCGAATCCTTCGGCAAGGGGTCGCCTGAAGGCCTGATCGCCTCGGAGACGGCCAACAATGCCGTGCCGGCCGCGGCGATGATCCCGCTGCTTGCACTTGGCATTCCGGGCGAGGCACTCACCGCGATGATGCTGTCAGTGTTCTATGTCCACAATGTCATTCCCGGACCAGGGCTGTTCCAGAACCAGCTGGACTTCGTCGTCGCAATCTACCTGGCGCTGCTCGTCCTGAATGTTCTGGTCCTCGTGTTCCTGCTGTTTTCGACGAACATCCTGCTGAAGGTCATCGAAGTCCCGACCCGCTTCATCGGGATGGCCGTTCTGACCTTGTCGTTCGTCGGGGTGTATTCGCTGCGCAATTCCGCCATCGATTGCGCACTCGCGGCCGGGTTCGGCATCTTCGGCTTCATCATGAAACGGTTCAGCCTGCCGATCGTGCCGATCATTCTCGGCATGGTGCTCGGCGGGATCATGGAAGAAAAGCTTCGCACGTCCATGATGCGGGTGAAGACGCCGTTCGATTTCATCGACCGCCCGATCGCGTTCATGCTGTTCCTGATCATCATCCTTGTTCTGGCAAGCCATGCCTTTGGCCTTTGGCGCGGTTTCAGAGCGGCGCGGGAAGGCAGCCGATGACAGCCTTCCCGCGCAGGCCCCAAGCTGAAGCACAGGCAACCGGACATCGTGCAACGCACGTGTCAGGACCAGGGGGCGATGGGAGAAAGCCTCGTGAAAGACAGTAATTTCCTGAAGGAATTCAACGTCAAGCACCTGTGGCACCCAATGGCGCATCCTGCGGACATGCGCGCCAACGCGCCACATGTCCTGAGCAGGGGTGCAGGCTTGCGGTTTGCCGATCTTGACGGGAATGCAGTCATCAATGCTGCCGGTGCCCGGTGGAACATGGACCCTTGCCACTCCTGCGACCCTGGACGCGACATCCCCCAGTCACCATCTTTGGCCATTTCGGGAGGCGAGATCGAAGCGATCATCTCGGTGCCCGGCACTGGCCTGAGCGTGGCCTGACGCCCGGACGGCAGGGTCATCATGGCGGCAGACCTCCCAGTCCAGGCACCGGTTGTCATCATCGGCGGTGGCGTCATTGGTGTCTCGACGCTCTACCATCTGGCCCGTCGCGGCACACGCGCCGTTCTGGTCGAACGGCGAAAGATCGCATGCGGCACGACCTGGCACGCCGCCGGCATCGTCGGCCAGCTGCGCGACAACGCGGCCCAGACGGAACTGGGAAAATATACGGCCAAACTGTTTCGGGACCTTGAGGTCGAGACGGGCCAGGCGACGGGATACAAGCAGAACGGCACGATCAACCTCGCGCTGAGCGATGTGCGTCACGAGCAATTGCTGCGCAGCAATGACCACGCGAACCGTGTCGGAGTCCCGGCCCGAATGATGCCTTTGGAGGAACTGTCGGAGCATTGGCCCGACCTCCTCACGGAAGACGTGATTTCCGCCTTTCATGTTCCGTCATACGGGCAGGTCAACCCGCTGGACGTGACCGTCGCAATGCAAAAGGGGGCCCGGGCGCAAGGCGCACAGGTCCTTGAAGCAACCGCAGTCGAGCGTCTGGAAATCCGTGATGGAAGGGTTGTCGGCGTTGTCACCGATCGTGGTGCCATCGCGACGGACAAGGTCCTGATCGCGGGCGGAATGTGGAGCCACCTGTTTGCCAAGTCGCATGGCATCACGATCCCGCTTCACGCCTGCGAACACTGCTACATCGTGACGGAACCCGTGGAAGGCCTGCCTTCGACCCAACCCATCCTCAACATCAGCGAAGAGCGAACCTACTGGAAGGAAGATGCCGGCAAGCTGCTGATCGGGGCGTTCGAGGCGGAAGGCAAGACCTGGGCCAAGGATCATCCGATCCCGGAGGACTTCGAGTTCGACGAGCTTCCGTTCGACATGGAGCACCTGGAGCCTGAACTGGAACGGATGTTCGCCCGGATGCCGTCGCTGGCCACCATGGGCATTCAGACGTTCTTTTGCGGACCGGAGAGCTTCACGCCGGATGGCCGCCCTTATCTGGGACCGTCTCAAGATGTGCAGGGCGTCTTTGTCGCGACAGGGATGAATTCCAACGGCATCCTCAACTCCGGCGGCGTCGGTTTGACCATGGCGGAGTGGTTGATCGACGGCAGCCCTTCGCGATCAATGGGGCCGCTCCTGGCGGCACGCGCACATCCCTTTCAAGCCAATACCCGCTACAATCAGGACCGGGCCGCGGAATCCGTGGGCTTCCACTACGGGTTGCACTGGCCCGGCCATCAGGTCCGTTCCGCCCGTGGCGTCCGCCGCGTCGCGCTGCACCACGAGCTTGAGGCAGCCGGGGCGTGCTTTGCCGAGCGGATCGGGTGGGAAGTCCCGATGTATTTCGACACCGAGGGTGGCGGCTGGGTCGATGCGCCGTCGCTTCGCTGGAAGCCCTGGTCGCGTTTCGTGCAGCAGGAATGCATCGCGGCGCGTGATGCGGCCGTTCTGGTCGATCAGTCCATGTACGCAAAGATCGTGGTGCAAGGCCCTGACGCGCAGCGCGTTCTTGACCGGATCTGCGGCGCGCGGATGGATGTCGAACCCGGGGCTTCGGTTTACACGCAGTTTCTGAACAAGAGCGGCGGGATCGAGGCAGACGTCACCGTCATCCGGCTGAGCAAGGACAGCTTCATCGTCGTCACCGGTCATCCAAGCCAGATGCGCGGTCAGAAGTACATCCGTCGGCATGCCGACGAAGACATGCGCTTCGAGGTCTTCGATGCAACTTCTGCACATTGCCTGCTTACGATCCACGGCCCGAAATCCCGCGAGATCCTGCAGGGTCTCAGCCTTGACGACTTCTCGAGTGAAGCCATTCCCTTCGGTGCCGCCCGCGAGGTTGATCTGGCCTATGCCCGGGGACGGGTGATCCGGCGGTCCTTCCTGGGCGAACTCGGCTACGAGATGCTGTTCCCGACAGAGTTTGCAGCGGGGCTTTACGAGGCCATTTGCGATGCCGGTCGTCCGCATGGCCTGCGGCACATGGGGATGTTTGCGCTCAATGCCTGCCGGATCGAAAAGGGCTTTCGCCATTTCGGTCATGACATCGGCGAAGACGATACGCCGTACGAGACCGGGCTTGGCTTTGCCGTCGATCTCTCGAAAGCCGACTTTGTCGGAAGGGCACGCCTGGCTGCGCAGAAAGAGGCGGAAGCGCCGGCAACAAGGTGGCGGACCGTCAGCATCAAGGCTCCCGGCCTGACCGCCGAGGAAGGGCCATATCTCAGCCACAATGAACCCGTCTGGAAGGACGGCGAGATCGTTGGCTTCGTGACGTCCGGCGATTGGGGCTTCCGGATCGAAGCCATGGTCGGGTTGGCGAGCCTGCATTGCGGCGACGGGGTCAGCCAGGACTGGATCGAAGAAGGTGGTTTCGACGTCCAGATCGCCGGGGAGATGTATCCGCTGAAGGTTCAGTTGGCGCCGTTCTATGACCCTGGGGGCGAGATCATGCGGGGCTAGACCAGCAAATGGGAGGACAAGATGAGTGACGCAAGGACAATCCTGGTGATCGGCACCTACGACACGAAGGATGCCGAGCTGAATTTCGTGTGCGATCGCATCCGCAAGCTTGGCGGCAACGTGATCTCGATGGATGTGAGCGTTCTGGGTGATCCTGACGCTCCCACTGACATTTCGAAGCACGAGGTTGCCGCGGCCGCCGGCAGGACCATCCGGGACGCCATTGACAGCGGCGACGAGAACCATGCGATGCAGATCATGGCCGAGGGGGCCGCGAAACTGACCGCGGACCTTCACGCGAGCGGCGGCATTCACGGGATGCTGGCGATGGGCGGCACGATGGGCACCGATCTTGCCCTTGACTGCGCGCGCGCCTTGCCGATCGGCGTGCCGAAATACGTGGTCTCGACCGTTGCCTTTTCCGCCCTGATCCCGCCCGAGCGTCTTTCTGCGGACATCCAGATGATCCTGTGGGCCGGCGGCCTCTACGGGCTGAACGACATTTGCATGGCGACGCTCAGCCAGGCGGCGGGAGCGGTCTGGGGCGCTGCGCAGGCCGTGGTGGCGCCAGACCCGGACCGCCCGGTCATCGGCATGGTCAGCTTCGGGTCTTCAGCGCTGCAATACATGGTGCACCTGCGCCAGCCGCTGATCGACCGCGGGTTTTCGCTGGCGGTGTTTCACGGCACCGGCATGGGCGGCATGGCGATGGAGAGCCTTGCCGAACAGGGCTATTTCGCCTGTGTCCTGGAGCTTGCCGTTGCCGAGATCGGCAACTTGATGGTCGGCTCCGTCGTCAATGCCGGCGCGCACCGGATGACCGCGGCGGGGCGTCGGGGCACGCCGATCATAGCCGCGCCAGGATTCGGCGACATGATCGACTTCGCGGCCTGGCAGCCGGTGCCCGAGCGCTTTCGCGACCGCCAGTTCCACGCTCACAACCGCCTGATCGCCTCGGCCGCCCTCACCGCCGAGGAACGCCGCGACCTTGCCAGGGAGGTCGCGAGGCGACTCAAGAATTCGAAAGGCCCCGTCCAGTTTGTACTGCCGACCCAAGGCATCCACGCCTGGGACACCGAAGGCATGCCCGCCCACGATCCCGAGGCGCTGGCAGTCATGGTCGAGGCGTACAAAGCGGAGATGACCGCGCCTGTCCAGCTGACGGTGATGGATTGCCACATCAACGACCTGGCGTTCTCGGAGAAGGTCGTGGAAATCATCGACGGCTGGGTCGCTGACGGAACCATCAGGATGGAGTGAGCCATGGTTGATCAGAGACATCAGGTCCTGTTCGAACCGGTCCGGATCGGGCCGGTCACGGCGCCCAACCGGTTCTCGGCGGCGCCTTACGCCAACGGCAATTCCTATCTTCAGCCCAACGGCGCCATCGGCAACCGCGCGATGCGAGCCGAAGGCGGCTGGGGCATCGTGGGGATGCAATTGACCGAGATCGATCCGACGTCGGATCTCTCAGGCCTGCCCTATGAGCGACTTTGGGACGACGGTGACGTCAAGGTGCACGCGCGTTCGGTTGAAAGGATCCATGAACATGGGTCGCTGGCGTCGATCGAACTTGGCCATACGGGACTGAGGTCACGTGGTGTCGAAAACGGCTATCCGGTCCTTGGGCCGTCGAGCATGCCATCGCTGAAACCGGAAATGCCCTATTCAGCAAAGGCAATGGACAAGTCCGACATCCGGCGCTTGCGGCAGTCGCACCGGGCTGCAGTCGGGCGCGCGAAGAAGGCTGGCTACGACATCGCCTATGTCTATGCGGCGCATGACGCATCGATCCTGTGGCATTTCCTGCAGCCAGCTTACAATCTTCGAACCGATGAATATGGCGGCTCCTTCGGAAACCGCCTGCGGCTTCTGCGCGAGGTCCTGGAGGACGCGTTGGACGAAGCTGCCGGAGCAATGGCAATTGCTTTGCGCCTTGCGGTGCACGAGGCGTCCGGTCCCAAGCGCATCCGGTTCGACGGGGAAGGACGCGACGCCGTGGAGGCATTGGCCGAATTGCCCGATCTCTGGGACGTCAACGTCTCGGGCTGGAGTGCAGACAGCAGCACGTCGCGCTACGAGCAGGAAGGCTTTCAGGAAGGCGTAACAAGATTCGTCAAGCAGGTGACCCAAAAGCCGGTCCTGGGAGTCGGCCGGTTCACCTCGCCTGATGCAATGGTCAGCCAGGTCAGGCGCGGCGTGCTCGACATCATCGGCAGCGCGAGGGCCTCCATCGCGGATCCCTTCCTGCCTGCCAAGGTCCGGGAAGGCCGGGCCGACGACATACGCGAGTGCATTGGATGCAATGTGTGCGTCTCGGTCGAAGTGTCCGGCATTCACGTGCGCTGCACCCAGAATCCCACCGTCTCCGAGGAGTGGCGCCGCGGCTGGCATCCTGAATTCGTGCCAAGGTCGGATGAGACAAGGAGTGTCCTGATCGTCGGAGGCGGTCCTGCCGGGCTTGAGGCGGCGCTGACGCTGGCGCGTGCCGGGCACGAAGTCACGGTCGCAGAC
>VYCX01000087.1 GCA_009843725.1 Boseongicola sp. SB0675_bin_26 | reverse complement strand
GCCGCAATCGATCCCAAGGACGAGCGCGAGAGCTTCCGCGACTACCTGCGCGCGCTCTGGCGCGACAAGATCACGGCCGTGGCGCTGCTGTTCCTGCTGACCCTCGTGGCATTTACCGTCGGTGCCGAGTTCCTCGCGCCGCACAAGCCCACCGGATTGAACCTCGCCGACCGGATGCTGCCTCCGTTCTCGACCGGCAAGGGTGGGCCATTCTACCTGCTCGGCACCGACGAGCTGGGCCGGGACCTGTTCACGCGGCTGATCTACGGCGCGCGTGTCTCCGTCTCGGTGGGCCTCTTGGGTGCGACGCTTTCCTGCTTCTTCGGCGTCATCGCCGGACTGACGGCAGGATACTACGGCGGGCTCTACGAAGACCTGGTCATGCGCCTTGTCGACGGCATGCTGTCGCTGCCCTCGCTCCTGGTGGCGCTCTTCGTGCTGTTCATCCTGGGCGGCGGGTTCGCCAACCTGATCCTGGTCTTCGCGGTGCTGCACTGGATGGTCTTCGCCCGCATGTCGCGCGGGCTGGCGCTGTCAGCGCGGTCGAAGACCTATGTGGTGGCCGCGAAGGCCATGGGTGCCTCGGGCCGGCGGATCGTGTTCCGTCATATCCTGCCCAACGTGGTCGCCCCACTCCTGGTGCTCTACACGCTTGAAATCGCGATTCTGATCCTCAGCGAGGCCTCGCTTAGCTTCCTCGGCTTCGGCGTGCAGCCGCCCGACCCGTCCTGGGGCCTGATGGTCGCTGACGGACGTGAGCATATCCGGTCCGCCTGGTGGCTGGTGGCTTTCCCGGGGCTGGCAATATTCCTGACCGCGCTCAGTCTCAATCTCGTAGCAAGCTGGGTGCGCTCTGTCACTGATCCGGCGCAGCGTTGGCGCTGGTTCGCCATTGGAAGCGGGGGCGGAGGATGAACAAGCCGCTCGTCAGTGTCGAAGGCCTGCGCATCAAGTTTCCGTCGAAACGCGGCGCGATTGCGGGAGTCCGGGACGTCTCGTTCACCATCGAGCCGGGCGAAATCGTCTGCATTGTGGGCGAGTCCGGTTCCGGCAAGTCTGTCTCTGCCTACGCGCTGATGCAGCTCACCAAGTTCTCTGGCGGCTGGGTGGCGGAAGGCCAGCTGACACTGGATGGCGGCAGCGGAGACGAGATTGACCTGCGTGCGGCAGACGAAGCACAGATGCGCACGATTCGAGGCAACGAAATCGGCATGATCTTTCAGGAGCCCATGACGGCGCTGAACCCCTCGTACACGATCGGCTGGCAACTGGCCGAAAGCCTGCTGCACCATCGCGACATGAGCCGAGAAGAGGCCGGCGTCCGTTCGATCGAGCTGTTGAAACAGGTGCGCATCCCCGAGCCCGAACGGCGACTGAAGCAATATCCGCACGAGCTCAGCGGCGGCATGCGCCAGCGCATCGTCATCGCCATGGCGCTGGCCTGCGAGCCGCGTCTGCTGATTGCCGATGAACCCACCACGGCGCTCGACGTCACGGTACAGGCCGAGATTCTGGCGCTCATTCGCAAGCTGAGGGACGAGACCGGCGCGGCAGTGCTCCTGATAACCCATGACATGGCCGTTGTGGCGCAGATGGCCGACCGGGTGGTCGTGATGCACGATGGCCTCGTGGCCGAGGAGGGGCCGGTCGAGCAAGTGCTGACCGATCCGCAGGACCCCTATACCCAGGCCCTTCTGGCGGCAGTTCCGAAACTCGGCGACATGGCCGGCAAGATCCTGCCAGAACCCATGGAAACCGTCGACACGACCGAATGCAACATCGACAAGCCGCTTCAGCCGGGTAGCCGCGTGCTGCTCGACGTCAAGCACCTGACCAAGCGCTTCCCGATCCGCGGTGGCTGGCTGAGCCGAACCGTGGCCAACGCACACGCAGTCGAGGACGTAACGTTTCACCTTCTCGAGAACGAGACTCTCTCGCTCGTCGGCGAAAGCGGCAGCGGCAAGTCAGTAACCGGGCTCTGCATCTTGCGGCTGGAACGCCCCGACAGCGGCGAGATCACCTTCGACGGACAGGATCTGCTGGCACTTTCCGACGAGGAAATGCGACTGGCCCGCCGCGACATGCAGATGATCTTTCAGGATCCCTACGGCTCGCTAAACCCGCACATGTCGCTGCTAGAGCAGGTCATCGAACCGCTGAAGAACTTCGGGCTGGAGGCCGGCAGCGCGCTCGAGGACCGTGCGGCTGAACTCTTCGACCGGGTACGCCTGCCGCGTGCCTTTCTCCGGCGGCATCCCAGCGAGCTTTCCGGAGGGCAACGCCAGCGCGTTGCCATCGCCCGCGCCTTGGCCCCGAGTCCCAAGCTGATAATTTCCGACGAGGCGGTTTCGGCGCTGGATGTGTCGATCCAGGCCGAAGTGCTGAACCTGATGATGGAACTGCAGGCCGACATGGGGATCTCGTACCTCTTCATCGGCCACGACATGGCGGTGGTCGAGCGGGTTTCGCATCGGGTCGCGGTGATGTACCTGGGCCGGATCGTCGAGACTGCCACACGGGAACAGGTCTTTGCCAACCCGCAGCACGCATACACCAAGACGCTGCTTGCCGCCGTGCCGACACTTGACCTTGCCCGCCGGGCCGAAAGATGGGAACTGGCGACCAGACCGCCGCCTTCGCCCATTCACCCTGTCGGACATGCGCCCGCGCCGACGCATTTCGAGAGAGTGGCCGAGGGCCATTTCGTTCTGCGTTCCGGCGTGGGTCCAGCCGATGAAGGAGAGCGCGAACCGTGAGCGGAGCAAAGGCAACCCGCCGGAACCACGGCAAAGTCACCGCCCAGGACGTCGCCGACCATGCCGGGGTGTCGCTGACCACGGTTTCGCGCAGCATCTCCGATGCCGGCCTTGTGAACGAGACCACGCGAGAGCGGGTGCTGAACATTGCCGGGCAACTCGGCTATCGCCCGAACATGGCCGCGCGCGTCCTGGCTGGGCGGCGATCGAACCTGATCGGCTTGCTGGTCAACAATTTCGACGACCCCGAACATCTGGACCTCTTCCGCTACGTTTCGGCCGAGGCGCAACTGCGGAACTACCACGCGATCCTGTTGAATGTCAGCCGCGGGCGCCGCGAGATGGCTTCGGTCGATACCGCCCTGCAGTTCCAGGTTGACGGGATACTGGTCGCGGCCTCGCACCTTCCGGACCAGCTTGCGCATAGCTGCGAGTCCCAGAACAAGCCGATAGTGGTCGTCGGCCGCCGGTCTCTGCGTCCCGAATACAGTTCGGTCCATTGCGACAACGACGCCGGCGCAGCGCTGGTCGCCGACTACATGCACGAAAACGGCGTCACGCGCCCGGCCTTCATCGGTGGCAACGCCGACGCCACCGTGACCAAGGAACGCATGGCGGGCTTCGTTCAGCGCATCGAAGAGCTCTATGGCTACCAACCGGTGACCAGGCTCGCCGGAGTCAACGACTATGATCGCGGCCACGCGGCAGCAATGGAGATGATGAACCTGCCGAAGCCTCCCGATGGGTTCTTCTGCTCAAGCGACCTGCTGGCGGTTGCCGTGCAGGATGCGGTGAAAGGTCGTGGTGCGCAGAAAAGCCGGGATCTCCTGGTTGTCGGCTTTGGGCAATCCCTGCTCGCGAAACTGACTGCCTACAATCTCCATTCAGTCAGCGTGCCGTTTGAGAAAATGGTCCGGGCCGCGACTTCGCTGTTGATCAGCCAGATCGAAGGCGGGAACACTGACAAGACCGAAATCGCGCTGCCCTGCGGCAGAATTGAGTGAACCCGGCCTTGTTGGGAGAAACGAGTCGCTCGCTTGTTTCTCGAACATCCACGCGAGACCCAACCGCAAGCGGCGACGCGCCAAGCCGAGCTTCGCGCGCACGGTCCTCGTCCTGATCATGCGCCCCTGGCTGGCGCCCGGGTCCCTGGACCCGAAATTCTGCCGGAAGATCAAGGAGAATGCCCGGACGCGATCATTGTCAGTGCGCCAGCGCAGGCCCGCAATCGGTCTTCGGATGCGAACGGCAAGACAGCAGATGCGTTTCCGAAGGTGCCGTCTCCAGCCCTTCTGCTTCGCCGTCGTGCCCGGGCCAACCGAACGCTCCCTGTGGAACAGTAGTTCGCCGCGGCCAACGCGCTCCGGCCAGTCACTCGAAGCCAAAGGCAGTTCCTCGATTCAAATCCACCGATTGCGCGCCGCTGTGCGGACAGGCTCCCGCGTGGATCACCCAGATGCCTCGCGTCTCCGGAAACTTCGCCACCTATGCGATTCCTGGTGCAGCCGAGATCGGCACGCCAACGTCGCAATTTCGGCCAAGCGCGACGGACGCCCATGCATGCGCGCTCCAACGGTTCGTCACTGGGGAAGTCAGCGTGGAATCACGATACTGAGCCTTCGCCCAAAGCACGCTGTTCGCCTGGCGTCGGCGTGTGATTGAATGCGTGCGCGCTTCTGCACGCCTCGATACCGCCGAGTTCCGCAATCCTTCGATTCTGATCGGCGAAACATCGGGCGTTGACTTTTTCGGGATCGCAAATGGCCCTCAACCGGCTTTCGCCTTCCCGCCAGGCCGCCATAACCACGGGATCGCTGACTCCGTCGTGGGCCAGATCATGCAGTTCATGAGGGTCTTGCGCCAGGTTGAACAGTTGGGCGTCGTGCCCGACATAGTACACGAACTTCCAGTTCCCCCACCGCGCCATGAAGGATCCGGTCGTCGAGCCGCCGTCATGGTACTCGCTGAACACGGTACGGTTCGGGTCGTCCTTCTCTCCTGCGATCGAGCGCAGCGAACGGCCCGGACAGTGTACATCAGAGCTGTCCGAAGCGGCGGTTACGTCGACCGCAGTCGCCGCCAGGTCTACGAGGCTTGTCCCGGTGCCGACCCGCTTCCCCACGGGAACTCCGGGGCCAGCGACAATCATGGGGATTCCGGCCGATGCCTCGTACATGACCTGCTTGGTCCAGAGGCCATGATCGCCCATCATGTCACCGTGATCCGACACGTAGACGACCACCGTGTTGTCCGCCTGCCCCGACTGGTCCAGCGCAGAAAGGATGCGTCCCACGCAGTCGTCCATGAAGGAGACGAGGCCATAGTATGCGGCCTTGGCCTCACGCACCTTTCGTCGGTCGAAATGCCGATCGTAGTCGAAGAAACGGGCCATGTTGTTCAGTTCGGCATGCCGGGGCCGCAGCGAATGCTCATACGCGATCGGAAAGTCGACGGCCTCCGGATCGTAGAGATCGTAGTACTCCGAAGGCGCGACAAGGGGGTAGTGCGGGCTGACCAGTGACACGAATGTCGCCCACGGAGCTGCTGACTCTCCGCGCGCGAGCAGCCAATCGCATGCCGCCTGGGTTATTTCCAGGTCGTAGTCTGTGTAGGAACTCGTTCCCGCGCCGACATCTGCGGCAAGTTCCCGAGCGGATTCGAAGTCCGGAGGATCTTCGCGCAAGAGCCCGGCAGGCCAGCCGACACCGCCAACGACATGCATCGGCAGAATTTCCCGCGAGAACCCGTTGTCGTCCTCGCTCGAACGGAAGTGCAGCTTTCCGATCGAAGTGACCTCGACGCCGCCGTCACGCAACTTGTGCATCCAGCTCCGGGGAACGCCGCGATAGGGCGTGGCGCTGTCCCAGCAGCCGATGTTGTGAACGTAGTCGCCACACGCCATGGCAGCACGCGCGGGAACGCAAACGGGTGACGGCGTGTAGGCATTCTCGAAGATCGTCCCACGGCCGGCGAGGCCGTCCAGATTCGGCGTTTTGACAACGGGGTGACCGGCGCAGCCCATGGCGTCCTTGCGATGCTCGTCCGAGATGACGATCAGGAAGTTGTTGCCCGGGGCTGCATTCATTTCTGGAGCGTCCTTTGGGTTGAGCTGCAGAAGCAGCACGGAGATTGGCGTTTCACAAGAATTCCCACGGCTTCATTGTTCTGCCATGCAACATGAAGATTGTCCCTGCCCGACAGATTCTGATCAAGATCGCGTGGAGCGGCCGGATCATCGCCTGCATTGACAACGGTTTCGACGCCGATCGCGAACCGAGCAGACTTCATGTCGCGATCCCGCCAGAGTCTTCCACCTGAGGCCAATTGAAGTTCGTGCGGATGCAAAGGCCTCGAATGGACGGGCTTCATTCGACGGATGGCAAGCACCAGGACCGTGCAATCAGAATTTGACGATGCCGTGCTCTGGACAAGCAACGCATGTTGAGGCTTGGATTTACGTCAGACGCATATCGTGGGAGTGCATTGCAATGCCGTTGCCGCCCAACCGGCTGCGAAGCTTCAGGACTGCAACTCGACATCAGTGCTCCAAAGGCGCTGCAGCGGAGCTGAACATCTTGCTGGCCGACAACAGGCAGCCAATCAGGCTCCTCGATCGGCAAGCCGGAAGGCAACGCTCGCCGCGTTTCCGGAGGGTGCCGTTGACCGAGGTCATGCACCGCACTTGCCTAAGCATCGCCGGCGGGTTGGCGCTGCTGGCACGAAGCCCTTCAGACGACCTGAAGTCGTCGGCGCCAAAGATCGAAGTCAGGTCCCGCGACGGGGTTCCATGACCGCTGCCGCCAGGATTCCATGCATCGGTTCAGCACATTGGGATGTGATTGGCCGCACAGGCATTGCCATGACGGAAGGCTCTGACGTGGCGGGGCGCATTGACCGGCGTCCCGGTGGGGTCGCCATGAACATAGCCGCTTCGCTGGCGCAGTTCGGCATGGCACCGACGCTGCTCTCAGCCATTGGCGAAGACGATGAAGGCGAGAGGCTGATCTCCCTTGCATCCGAAATCGGAATTGACACGACCTGCGTCTACAAGACGGCAGAACTGCCAACAGACAGCTACATGGCCATCGAGGGATCAGCCGGCCTGTTCGCCGCGATTGCCGACACGCATTCGCTGGAAGCTGCAGGCGACAGGATTCTCGAGCCGCTTGCGGATGGGCGCCTCGGATCGGCCGGGGCGCCGTTCGCCGGAGCCATAGCGCTTGACGGAAACCTCACCAGTGCGCTCCTGGCAAGAATCTCGAAAAGCCGGCTCTTCGAGAAGGCGGACCTGCGCGTGACATCGGCCTCTCCTGGCAAGGCCGAACGGCTTGTGCCGCTGCTCGGCATGCCGAACGCCACCGTGTACGTCAACATCGAGGAAGCCGGGATCCTGTGCAGTTCTCGATTCGACAATGCAGGAGAAGCCGCAAGAGCATTGCTGGAACTTGGCGCAAGTCGAGCCTTGGTCACGAACGGTGAGCATGCAGCGGCCGATGGATCCCGTGCCGGCATCGTCCTGGCGGATCCGCCCGCAGCAAACGTGACACGCGTCACAGGTGCCGGCGACACCTTCCTCGCGGCGCATGTTGCAGCCGAAATCGCCGGCGCGACACCCAGGGATGCACTGGACGAGGCACTCAGGGCCGCATCGGACCACGTCTCGGGAGGACCGGATCAATGACACTGCCCCTCAAGATCGATGAAGAAGTCCGGGATGCGCTCAAGGGTGGCAGGCCAGTGGTCGCCCTGGAATCCACGATCGTTTCACACGGCATGCCCTATCCCCAGAACATTGAGACGGCACGCTCTGCCGCGAACGCCGTGCGAAACGAAGGTGCGGTGCCCGCGACCATCGCCGTGCTGTCCGGCCAGATGACGGTCGGCATGTCGGAGGCCGACATGGATGTCCTCGCACGGGCTGGTCGCACGGTCCGGAAGCTGTCGCGTGCCAATCTGGCATCCTGCATCGCTGCCGGGGAAACAGGATCAACGACCGTAGCCGCAACCATGATCGCGGCACATCTCGCCGGGATCGAGGTCTTTGCCACCGGAGGCATCGGCGGTGTCCACAGGGGCGCGGAAGCGAGCTTTGACATCTCGGCCGACCTCCAGGAACTCTCGATCACGCCGGTCGCGGTGGTCTGTGCAGGGGCGAAGGCAATTCTCGACATCCCGAAAACGCTGGAAGTGCTGGAGACGCTTGGCGTCCCGGTCACCACTTTCGGCAGCCCGGACTTCCCGGCCTTTTGGTCGCGCGCCTCCTCCGTTCCGTCGCCTTCCATGTCAAGCAGCACCCGTCAGATTGCCCGGGAATTCCTTCTGCGTCGACGCCTTGGCCTGCAAGGCGGACAATTGGTCGCCAATCCCGTTCCTGCAGAGGATGAGATTCCCGCGGCAGTCATGAATCCGCTGATTGAGCACGCGGTTGCCGAGGCAAGGGAGCGAGCCACCGGCCCTTCGCTCACGCCTTTTGTCCTTGGTCGCATCTTCGAGTTGTCGGAGGGGCGTTCCGCGAAGGCAAATGCTGCCCTCATGCTGAGCAATGCGCGATTGGCGGCAAGAATTGCGTCCGATCTCTCCGATCTTCGCAGAACGGAATGACTGCCGTCAGACCAGGTGCGAGCGCCGCCTCAAGCCCTGAGTTTTCTCGACATCCCGGGACGATGCCGACGATCAGGACATTCCACTGCAACAGCGAGGACCGACGATGGTGAAGCGCGTTCACCGCCCTCAATGCGCTTCGCGAAGCAAGGTCAGGTAGTCTTCCGGTCCAGCCGGCCTTGGGTTTGTCTTGGCCAAATGGTCCTTGGATGCCTTTTCGGCGATCTCAGGCAGAACGTCGGCTGCAACGCCCAGTTCCGCCAGCCTTGCAGGCAGGCCCAGGCCGGATACGAATTCCGTCAGCCAGACATGCAGATCCGCATCTTCAGGAAGGCTCGCCGCCCCGCGAAGATCGGCGTAGGCGAGATCGGCGTGACCCGCATTGAAGCGCAGGACATGGGGCAGCAGTATCCCGATCAACGTGCCATGGTGGAGATGCAGCTCTCCCAGCGGCGTGGCCATGGCGTGGGCGGCCCCGAGCGCCTTTTGCAGGCACATGCCGCCCATCAATGCAGCCATCATCATCTCCCACCGCGCTTCCCGGTTGCTCCCATCCTGGACGGCAACGGGCAGCCACTTCGCGGCGCGCCGGACGGCGTCAAGTGCAATTGCGGCGGCGGGCGGGTTCTCCAAAGGGCTGCAATACGTCTCAATCCCGTGGCTCAACGCATCGATCCCCGTGGCAGCGGTCAATCGCGAAGGCAGGGAAAGCGTCAGCTCAGGATCACAGATCACGACGTCCGCAACCATGTTCAGGTTCACGGCCACGCATTTCGATCCGTCCAGAAGGGACATCACGCATGCGCGGCCCACCTCCGCCCCGGTGCCGGCAGCCGTCGGGATCGCGATCTGCCGTGCGACCTTGCCGATCCTGTCCGACCCGCCTTGCTTGACGTTGTAGTCAGCCAGGCTTCCGCCATGGCTCGCCAGCAAGGCAACCGCCTTTGCCAGATCGATGGGCGACCCGCCTCCGAGCGCGATCACCCCGTCACAGCCTCTCTCGTTCCAGATCTCGATGCAGTCGAGGAGCGATCGTTCAGTCGGGTTTTCCGTCGTGCCGTCATATACCACCGGATCCAAGGGCCTCGCGGCATCAAGGGCACGCTGCAGAATCCCCGCATCCGCCACGCCTGCGTCTGTCACGAGCAACGGGCGCTTCAAGCCAAGCCGCACGATTTCATCTCCAAGGCCTGCAATGGCGCCAAAGTCGAAGTGGATGCGCGACAGATACTGGATCAGCGGCATCAGTCTTCGACCTCGTAGTAGATGTGCTTGGTCTCCAGGAAGTCGTTCATCGCCTCAATGCCATGGAGCCGCCCTATTCCGCTTTCGCGGTAACCGCCGGTTTCGACTTCTGCAAAGAGCCGGTTATGCGAATTGAGCCAAACCGTTCCAAAGCGCAGCTTGCGCGCCATGCGCATCGAGACGTTCAGGTCGTTGGTGTACACGGAGGCGGCAAGGCCGAAACGGGTGGCATTGGCCTTCGAGACGGCCTCCGACTCGTCGCTGAAGCGTTCAAGCGACACGATCGGGCCGAATAGCTCGTCCTGCACAAGGTCATGAGACACGTCATCAATTTCGAACATCGACGGCGTTATGAAGAAACCGTCTGACAACTCGTCGCCGCCAGCCTTGCCGCGCACCACCAGACTGGCCTCCACACCCGCACGATCGACAATGCCAAGAAGCCGCTGCTGACTCGGCTTGTCTATGACCGGACCCAGTTCAACTCCCTCGGCACGTGCGTCCCCTGTCGTTGTCGTCTCGTATGCGACCCGCAGGCGTGCCTTCACCTCGTCATAGATCGTGTCCTGCACGAGCACCCGGCTGATGCACGTGCACATTTGCCCGTTGAGCGCCAACGAACCGCGCTTGATCTCCGTCACCGCCCCGTCGAGGTCCGCACCATCAAAGACCAGCGCAGGAGCCTTGCCGCCCAGCTCCAGCGAGACATGCTTGATCGTGTCTGCAGCATTGGCCATGATGATCCTGCCCGTGCGGGACGATCCGGTAAACGAAATCACGTCGATCTCGGGATGCGTGGACAGAACGGTGCCAACCTCGGTGCCGTATTCGTTAACGGAGTTGACCACGCCCTTTGGCAGCGATTCGACGGACTCGAAACAGGCCATGACCGCAGCATTGGTCAACGGAGTTTGCGAAGCCGGCTTGGTGATGACCGTGCAACCGGCCGCCAGCGCCGGAGCGGCGGACCGAACCAGCAGCGTCACCGGTGCATTCCAGGGCACGATGACCGACGCGACACCCGATGCCTCTCGCGTCATGAGACTCATCTTGCCGGGTGCGCTCTCGAAAGTTCGCCCAAAGACATTTCTTGCAACGCCCGCGTAGTAGCGTGCCTCACCATAGCCGGCAGCAAGCTCGTGCCTGGCCTGGCCACGCACCTTGCCATTCTCCTTGGCCATCAGGTCTGCGATCTCATCCGCGCGGGACTCCAGGACTTCGGCGAATTCAAGCAGCGCTGCCGCTCGAAGCCGCGGGCTGGATGCCCAATCCGTGGTCTCGAAGGCGTCGCGGGCCGCCATCACCGCCTGGCCCGCCAGTTCGGCCGACCCGTTCGGAGCCTCGGCGAAGACTGACCCGTCAGAGGGGTTCTGGACCGGGTTCATCCCGTTTGGCGCGTCCGAAACCCACGCACCGCCAATATAGTGATGTCCTTCCTTGGATGGCATGTAAGGAACCTCCGAAGCCTATTGCCCGATGGCGCGGGCGAGAATGCTCTTGGTGTCAGACTTCGCCGACGAGCCGACCCAAGCGATGAACTGATCCGGTCGAACGAGGATCGCGCTGCACCCATAGGCCTTCTGCAGCGCCCCGGATTGCAGTGTCAGCACCTTGAGCGGGATGCCAAGGGATTCGGCCGCGCCTGCGAATTCCTCTGAAAGCGCGTTGTCGCCGCAGAGATCCATTAGCGTGAAACCTGGGCCGAGCGCGTCCCACAAATCCCCGCCGTCGGGCAGTGCCTGCGGTGCAAGGTGAAAGCCCGGCCTGGCTTCGAATCCGTGCTTGCCCTTCGCACCCGACTGCTCTCCTCGCTCGCCAAGCACAATGGGCGAGCCCGCGTAGTGTGGCAGGAACTCGGTGACGTCCGCGTCGTCTGCATTGGCTCGCGCGGCCCACGCCTTGTCGAAGGCCGCCTTGTCCTTCTCCGGGGAAAACTCTTTCGTGAACCCGCGAAAGTCCTCAATCATCCGGCTGATGAAGTCCCGGCTGACCGAACGGAAGACCGGATGCCGTTCGGCGGTATAGCTGTCGAGCAGGTCGGCTCCAGCCCAGCCCTTCAGGGCTGCATCAAGCTTCCAGCCGAGATTGCGGGCATCCTCGAGGCCTGTATTGACGCCATAGCCGCCATACGGCGGGTGACTGTGGCAAGCGTCTCCGGCAATGAAAACACGATCGTTGCGATAGGTCTGGGCGTGGGAAATGCGTAGCTCCCAGAACCCGATATGCTCGAATTCCAGTGCAAACTCCACGCCAGCCATTTTGTGAAGAATGGCATGGAAATCGAAATTCCCCCGCGTGGCGCTGCCCGGCACCGGTGCATGAAAGAACCAGCCCCCGTTCAGGTCGACACGGCCCAGAAACTGCCAGTAGCCATCCATCGAGGGGTGCATGACATTGAAGATCGACTTGCCGGGATAGCGTTCGAGCAGGTCATGCAATTCCATGGACCGGAAGACGAGCAAGGCCATGCGAGGCCCTTCATGGTCGGTCTCGTTCCGGATGCCGCCGGCGTCGCGCGTTACCGATCTCGCCCCGTCGCAGCCCACGGCATAGGCGGCTTCAATGACATGGTTTGCTCCATCGGCCTCGTAGGAAACGCGAACGCCGGCATCGCCTTGGGTCACGCCGGTGACTTCTGCACCTTGAACGAACGCCACCTGAGGAAGATCGGCGACGCGATCCCTCAAGACGCTCTCGAGATTGTATTGCGGCAAGCGCTCGTTGTCGGCGAAGTAGTAGGGTCGCACGCGTGAACGTTGAAACCAGTCATAGCGATAGTCGCTCAGGAGGCGGCCGTAGGTTACGAGACCGGCATTGCCGAATTCCGGCGGAATCGGGGTGGCCGCACGCACTTGCTTCGTGATGCCCCAGGCGCGAAAGTGCTCTCCCGTACGCTGCGTCAGGTTCTGCCCCTTGGGGATGCGGTGAAGCTCGGTCGTGCGTTCCAGCACGATGCTCTCGACCCCCCTGAGCGCGAGGTCGATCGCGAGTCCCAGACCGACAGGTCCGCCGCCGTTGATGATCACCTGAGCATCTGTCACTGTCCCCTCACGCGCTCTCGACAATGCAGGCATCCTGACCCGCGGCAGCGACTTCGTCCTCGCCAACCAGGACCTCGACCGTCACGCCGTCGCCCGGAGCCCCGGCTTCGCTGGACGCTGTTTCCGTCTCGAAGTCGTCCAGGACATCTTCCATCTTGAATTGGTCACCCGCCACGAAGTGCCATTTCGTGAAGGTTCCTCTCTCCATGCTCATCCCGATGCGGGCACGTTTCAGCTTGGCCTTCATGCTTCACACCCAAGGCACGCCGAGCTGTTCGGCGTAGTGGCGACCCTGGTCCTGCGCCGTGATCGAGTCGATGCTTGCCCGCATGGCCTCCGGCGCCGCCATTGGCCGTCCCTGCCTGTCGCAGAGCACGTAGTCGGCCTGCGTGCCGTCGGGCAGCGCGTGCTCGAACAGAACGCTCGATCCGTCAGCGAGGTCCCAGCCTGCGTCCACGAGCAGCGCGTCGATCAAGACCCGTGCAAAGGCCTCAGTCGTGTCGCTCATGCTGCCGTCCACGGATTGACGGTCTCGCCTCCGGTGTCTTCGAAGTCCCTGACGTTGCGCGTGGCAACAGTCATTCCGTGCGAGCGGGCAATCGCGGCGATCTGGCCATCTCCCGGCAGGACAATGCGACCGATGGAATGGCGCATGGCCGCAATGTAGGCGTACTCCCTTGCGGCATCGCTGTCGAAGGGAAGCACACGATCCTCGAACGCGTTGCGCAACATGCTCTCAATGTCCGCGACGAGAGTTTCACGGCGCCGGCCCGCGGGCAGGATGGCCGCGCCATAGCGCAATTCCGCTTCGCTGACGGCAGAGAAAAACAAGGATTCCAGAGGCAGACCTGCGGCCCATCCCTCGACGGAGGGTTCCGGCTCCTTGCGGATCAACTCTGACACCACGTTGGTGTCAAGCAAGACGTTCATGGCGACCTGCCTGTCAATCGAAGGACGGAGGCTCGCGTCCTGGTTCGCGCGCAGGCAATTCCAGGTCCACCCCGTTGTCCGGCCCGAAGTGCGAGCGGATGATGCTCACGAGGTTCCGGGAACTCGGTCTTCGACCAACCGCATCCCGCAGGATCCTCCGCGCCTCCTCTTCCATGGATCGGCCGCGGTCCGCTGCCCGTACCCGAAGACGGGTCTTCACGTCGTCGTCGAGGTTGCGAATCGTGATGCTTGCCATGTGCTTGCGCTCCATTCCTTTCCGGGCAATCGGCCATTCGTGATTGCGGGGCAATCATACTGCCGAACCGCGGGCACAACGTCAATGCAGTCGTCACCTGGAAGCAAAGTGGACCGAGGCATCGCCGGGTCATGCGGCCCGGACATCCCGGCACTGACCCCGAGGCTTGTCCACGCGGTCCCGGGCTGCAATGCCAGGGCGGTAGCGAGTCTGGACGCAGGGCCGTCGACGTGCGCGAAGATGGGCACCACGGCGAAATCCCGTACGCCACTCGCCCTCCGGCCAAGGATGGCTTAGAGATGCAACAGCATGGAAAGATTGCAAGCTTCATGCTGCACCTAAGGAAAGAGGGCCGTTGCGGCAATGACAATGCGCTCGGCATTCGGCATCAGGGGCAGTTCCACTGACGGCGCGTACGGCAGTGCCGTGTCCGGCACTGTGATGCGCTGGACGGGGGCCTTCAGATGAGCAAAGCCCTCGTCAGCGAGGATTGCCGCAACAT
>VYCX01000222.1 GCA_009843725.1 Boseongicola sp. SB0675_bin_26 | reverse complement strand
AACTCTTGCACATGAACCCGCCGACACGTTTCGTCATGTTCTGGAAGACATGGCCGGATGATTGCCGGAACCGGGCAGGTCGACATCAAGGACGCGCAAGACACCACGTGCGTTAACTTTGCTCCAAAGATCGCAGCCGTCCCGGTCTGCTGCCCCGGTGTCATGCTGCCGCAACTTGATCGAATGCGAGGTCCGCCCATTGGGATGCGGTTCATCGGGGACGGGCCAGGCAATTCCAGCAGCTACGTGTTCGCGCCCAAGGTCGAACGAGAAGAGGAGGCAATCGGCTCCCGCAAGGCAAGTCGCCCAACCCGAAGTGCCAGTGACGGGTGCCATGATGAACTCTCCTCGCACGATCCTGAGCACCCTGTGTTCGCGCCCCGGAGGTCGGGTCTTGCGGCGCCTAAGAAGATTCAATTCGCGCGCCGGATGCGGACATGGGCGCATCGCGTACGCGTGGCCTCCGGTCGTTGGGCGGCAAGGGAGCGCCGCTTCGCCCACTCGGCCAGCCTGTCTCGTTGCGGTGCTTCGCGGGCCCGCCTCCCGTTCATGCTCGAACATGCGGTTCCGGCGGGCCGTCCCATAGGTGCATCGCGCGGGACGGACGGTGCCACGACACAGCCTTCGGAAGGTTCTGGCACACAGGCTGTCAATGTCCTAGAAGTGGCGTCCATTGAGGCAGGGATCGATCCCGACAGGCAAGGAAACCAGACAAGCAAGCTCGGCATCCCGAACCGGCGCCGACACGCAAAGCAGCCCAATTTCGGCATCTGTAATCGGAAAGGAGCAGTGCAGTGCGCTTTAGAAGTGCAGACGAACTAGAGGGGGGCCTGCCTTGCATTCTGGCGTCACCCAAGGACGAAGGGGTGATCGCGATGATCGTTCGCCGTCCCGAAACGGACAGCCGGGAAGAAGTGGCAGTTGGCGAACTGGATGTCGAAGGCGGGCTGGTCGGCGACAACTGGCGTGCTCGCGGCAGCGGAAGGACTAGGGATGGGTCGGCGCATCCGGACATGCAACTCACCCTGATGAATTCCCGGACCATATCGCTGCTTGCCGGATCCAGGGACCGTTGGGCACTTGCGGGCGATCAGTTCTACGTTGACCTGGATCTTTCGAGGGAGAACCTTCCTGCCGGGACCAGGCTTGCCATTGGCTCGGCAACAGTAGAGGTGACAGACGTCCCGCACACCGGTTGCAAGAAATTCATGTCCCGGTTCGGAACCGAAGCGTTGAAGTTCGTGAACTCCCGGCGCGGAAGGGAGCTCTGCCTGCGCGGCATCAATGCAAGGGTGGTGGTATCGGGTCGCGTGGAAGCCGGAGACAAGATCCAGAAGGAGCAGGCGTGAACGCCTTGAGATGCACAGTGCCGCCCGCCGGGGCCATTGAGAACGTGCCTTGAACGGCAGGCTTGGCCGAGCCACATCAGGATCCGGCAAGTCTGCGGACGGCAAGCGAGCCGTCCGACTCAACACCAGTTGTCGCTGCGCAGGATGTGCTTCAGCATTGCCTGCCTCCCGCGCAAGGCATGAACACGGTCTCACTTTCCGTCCCTGAGACGTCCATGTCCTGCACAATGGAGCGGAATCGCGTCGCGGCACCCGCGCTCCCAAATCCGGGACAACCAGGCCTCAATCAATGGCAAGAGAACCTCGCCATCCGCGAGACCGCCAGGGAAATGCCATTGCCTCGGCCACTCCCGGAGCCGGGCACCTGCCAACTCAGCGACGTCTGACAATCCCTTTGGGGCATCATTCGCATTGATTCCCGAACAGTCCTCGCAAGCATCGGTGCACACGCATGCACGAAGCATCTCAGCAAGGAACAATCCGGCGATCACGGCGCCCGTCGAGACCGAGCCGTGCAGAATTCGTCAAGTCAACTCATCCGATTGCCGCCATCGACGTTCAGGGTCTGCCCGGTGATGTACCTGGCCTCTGGAGATGCAAGAAACACGCACGGATCCGCGATCTCTTCCGGTCGTCCCATATGCCCGAGCGGAACCGCCTCTCCAACCAGCCGCTTCTTCTCGCCGATGGCGAGATCTTCATAGCGTGCAAATTGGCTGTCCACGGTGTCCCACATCGGTGTGTCGACGACGCCCGGCGCGATTGCATTGACGCGGATGCCGTCACCGGCAAGTTCAAGCGCAAGTGATTGCGTAATCGAGATCACTGCAGCCTTGGTCGAACAATATACAGAAATGTTCGGCTCACCGCGCCTTCCCGCCTGAGATGCCAAATTGATTATTGCGCCGCCTTGTGCCCTGCGCTTCATGCCGGGCACGACCGCCTGGGTCACGAATATAGTGCCTCCGACATTGACGTCATATTGGCGACGGTAGTCTCCAAACGCGATTTCCTCGACCGGAGACATGTTGAAGATGCCGGCATTGTTGACCAGGATATCGATCCCGCCCCATTTCTCCTCAACAGCGCGAACGCCATCGGAAATCGAGGCCAGATCCGTCACGTCGAGACACAGCGCGAGCCCATCAATGTCGGTGGCGACACTTGTCGCATTCTCGAGCAGGACATCTGCTACGGCCACGCGTGCCCCTTCCCGCGCGTAGGCCTCGCAGATGGCCCGCCCGATTCCCTGTGCGCCACCCGTGACGAGCGCGACCATGCCGAAGAGCCGTTTCAATTCCGCAGGCCTCCCGAATCCAAGGTGATGATGGCGTTCCGGACCAGATGCAAGCATGTGCCGTGCCAGAAGACGATCTCGCCATCGGCGCGACCGGCGATCGTCTCGGCGATCCCCGTCCGTTGAGCGAGAAGCAACGTGTCCACGCCAAGAGGTCCGGATACTCCAAGGATCCCCGACCAGTTGAACTCAATTCCTGCCGCGACACTGGGCATGGTCGACCGCTGCGTTCTTGGCTCTACCACTCGACGGGAGTCGCCGGCAGGGATTTCCGGAGATGTGCAAGAACAACATTCATCGTGTCCGTGAGCATGGTCTTCCGGACCAGCGCCGACGCGGTCGGCGTGGCCAGGAATGGCGCCATGACAGGTATGCGGAGGACGCGCCGTCCGTCCATCGCCTGGTCCAGCAAATGCGCCGGCCGGACGCATGCAGTCACCGCGACGACGGTCGCGCCGACGACGATGAGGAGTATCGCCAAGTAGATGGGCCAGAACGAAAGGGGGATTATCCACAATGCTTGACACAGCCACGGAACGCGCTTGGACCGGCGCATGGCATGGTTCGATGCAACAGTTGACCTCCTTGGCTTCAGCACAAGAGAGTTCAGGCAGATGATGATAAGCTCCATAGTGGCCGGAGTGATCGGGTTCGTCATATGTTACAATTGGGGAACCACGCGAAGGCTGAAGAACCTCCGCAAGGACATCCTGAAGGAGTTTTCCAAGGTCAAGCCTGCGAACAAGGGTGGACAGGTTGCCGTGTTCCACCCCGAGGAAAGGGTCTGGGAGATCGGGACCGCATACGGCAAGCTGCGCCTCAGGACCGACGAGAACGTGTCCCGCGACCTGATCAAGTGGCTTGAGAATAACGGACTTCTTGCGCCTCTCGACGACAGCGAGTAACCTCCCTTCATCGCCAAACCTCCAAGGTGGCCCATGCCGGGCCGCCTGCTTCGTGCAGGAACTTCATCACTACCTTGGAGATTGTTTGGCGACCGGCCCGGCAACCCGCCGGGACGCTTCCAACAGGTTCAGAGAGTAATGCAATACAGGAGGTTTCCGACATGAAAAGATCAGTGATGTTATTGGCAATCCTTGCCATCTCCGCCTGCGGCGGAGGAAGTGACGAAAACGGCACGACACCCCGACCCCCGATGCCTGAGGAGCCGATGCAGCCAGCGTCGTCCGAGGTCCATCATGGCGAGTGGAGCAGCGCGAGGAACTACAGTGATTTGGGCTGGTATGCAAATCCCCAGATCGACTTGCCACGGCATGGCAGGGACGGGCTTCAGGTGCAGCGACCGTCTCAGGGCGGCGTGGCTTTCGCCCGCCCGGAGATCACCGAGGCATTGGCCTATCGTCTGGAACCCGGACTTGATCGCGACCCCAATGCCGTTCAGCGCCTTGAGGACGCCGGGGTCGTTCTTTGGGTTCTGGCGAACAGGGCCTACCTGCAATGGACCCGGCACCTGAACTACGACCCCGGAGCATTGGAATTGCAGATCGGAGAGATCGGCAATCTCAACTGCGGTCACGGTTCCGATGCCATTGCCTGCTACAATGAAGCGGTCAACGCAGTCGTCTTGAGTGATGCATGGGTTGAGCAGGTCTATGACGGCCTTTGGAGCGGCAACGACCTGACCCAATTGGCCGCTGCTCAAAACCTGTTCTACGTTCTGTCCCACGAGGCAGGCCACCAGTTCCATTACGTGAACCCCAACGGCATCACTGAAGGATGCGGCCCGGAAGACAGGTGCCATGCGCCCTACGGGTCCGGCAGCGTGATCAGTTATGACACCCTCGACCCCAATGTCCTGCGCCGCGCCCGCTACTACGTGACGCAGGAGGACATCCGCCATGTCCCGAACGCGACATGGAACGACAGCAACGTTGATCGTTACACGGTCTCCATGTCCGGCGACCCTTCCTCCATCAACGGATGGGGCGTATGGATCGAGCATCACTTCGAGGTTGACGGATGGACTGCTCCGGGGCGGTCATACGGTGGCAACCTGTCCTTTGTCGATGAAATCTCTGGCACGGGGTGGGTTCGCGGGAAGCCCTCCGAGGGCGTCTCGCTGACAGCCTCCGCCACATGGAGCGGCGAGGACAACTTCCTCGGCGTGGACATGAACGAGAACTATCTCGGTGCCCTGCTCCGTGCGGACGCCAACCTGCGATACACGTTCGGGGACCGTCCGAACCTGAACCTCAGGGTTGACAACTTCGAGGCCCACTACGCCAGCAACGACGGCGTTGCCATGTGGCATGACCACAGTTTCCCTGCCGACGGGTTCGGGGACTTCACCTACAACATGGACTGCACGTCCGGCGGATGCTCCGGCGAAAGCGTCGAGGCGAAGTGGTATGCCGACGATGCAGGCGATCCGTCAGGATGGGTCGGCGGCGTCGTGAGCGACCGGGACAACGAGTATGCAGGATCGTTCGTTGCGGGGAAGGACTGATCGTCCTAAGGTGACGCCATGGCCAAGCTCCACAACTGGCAGGGATCGTCCGGCGAGGTTCATGCGTTTTGTGAAACAGGAAGGAAGGAGGCAAGCCGATGACACGAGGCATACCGGTCCTTGACCCTCAGCGGGACCTCAGGGGCGCAACGCCAAGGGCGTTGGCCCGTGCCCTGCTGAGGCAGCCGCACCTATCGCGCCCCGTTGGAGAGGCCGTTGTCGGAGACGAGATCGCGGTAGAGCAGGTTCCTGCCGACGAGGCGGGCAACGGTGTCGCGCATCTGGTCGATGGTGTCTGACTCCCGCACGTTGTGCTTCCCGGAGAACTCGGACAAGTAGCGTTGCAGGTGCTTGGGGCTGATCTTGTGGAAGGTCCCCTTGTGCGCCCGCTTGAGCATCGACCAGAAGCTCTCGATCCCGTTCGTGTGCACCTTGCCCCTGACGTATTCCGAGACGCTGTGCCTGACGGTCCCGTGCGGGTTGGGAATGCCGATACAGGCGGCTGCGTCGTCGGTATGCACCTTCGTCTCCGGGTCCGTCACGTCGGCCACGAACCCTTGCAGCGTGCCCCTGTCGGTCGAGCGCACGACCTTGGCGCTGACCTTGTTGGACGCCCTGCACTTCGCGCCCACGACGGCGGTCATGTCCACGGGTCCCCGGCCCGCAAGCTCCTTGCGCTCGGCGTTCGACTTGTTGCGGCGCTTGCCGCCGAAGTAGGTCTCGTCAACCTCCACCGGGCCGTCGAAGGGTCCGGCCTCGCCCGTCGCCCATGCCTCCCTGATCCTGTGCAGCATGAACCATGCCGTTGACTGCTTCACGCCGATGTCGCGCCCGAGCTTGACGCTCGACACGCTCTTGAGGCTCGTCAGGCACAGGTATATCGCGATGGCCCACTTCTGCATCGGGACGTTCGAGCGCGCAAGCGGCGTGCCCGTGCGGACGCTGAAGTAGGAGCGGCAGTCCGTGCACCAGTATGGCATGGGCTTGGCGTTCGGAACCTCGCGGGTCTTCAGGCTCCCGCACTTGCCGCAATGGCGCTGCTCCGGCCAAAGGCATTCCTCGAACCACTTGGTCGCCGCTGCGTCGTCCGGGAACATCCGCATGACATCAATCGGGGTAAGTCCGTCTCGGTGCGTCTTTCCAGCCATGTCCATCCTCCTTCGCTTGTGAAAGGGATATAGGCATGGCTGGAAAGTTTGTCAAGTATAATGGATAATCTCCAACGAAAGCCAGAGAGCCATTTCCGGAGCCATCAACATCCAGCCGAGCGGAAACTCAAGGTGGTCACCGACATGATGCGGACAGCCGAACGCGACCTGCTCTTGCCTTCACTCGGCGGCGTGCAAGGTCGGAATGCCCGACACGTCAACCTTCTTGGAAACCTGCCATTCGTCATACGCACCTTGCATCCTGATCCACAAACTGGCTCTGTTCCCGAAGAGCTTGCCAAGGCGCACAGCAACCTCCGGGCTAACGGGCTTTCGTTCAGCTAGAATGTCATGGAGATGCTGTCGCGATATGCCGAGCAAGCGCGACACTTCGGTTTTCGATTTCTTGACTGCCGGAAGCACGTCTTTTCGAAGAAGCTCGCCGGGATGTGTAGGGCAGCGATCCGCGTCACGGCTCATGTTTGTCTCCTGGTGGCATTGCTCAAGGTCGAGCGCGTAGGCATTCCCATCCCCAAACTCGAAGGTAACGCACCAAGGGCCATTCACGTGGACCGTGTACCGTGTTGGCTTGTGGCCCCTAAGCGCATGAAAGCCGAATCCGGGGAGGTTCATGTCCTCCGGACGCGTTGCCGCGTCCAAGGCATCCAGCCCACGCAGAATTCGAGAATGGAGTCTCGTGTCGATCTTCGACTTGCCCGTTTCCCAAAGAGCCTTCGGCTGCTTGTTGGCGAAGGTTTCGATCATCTAGATGTGTAGCCTGACAGCTGACATATGTTAACGGTCGATACCGCATGAGGCAAGAAACAGTCAGCCGTCTCCGCAAAACGCGCCACGTCAAGCGATCCCACCGTCTCAGCGCGACACCGCCCGATGAATCAGAGATTCGGCACGAATAGTGCCTCGACCCGCTGCCCGAGGCGCCCGGCGATCAAGAGAGAAAGCCAGGAACCTTTCGAACGTGATCTGCATCATGCAAGGCGACACCATCGGGCCGGAATTTGCCAGCCGACTGTATGCGGGAGCCAGGGCATAAATCGCGAGAGATGTCGCCATCTTGTGACGACAGGTTCCGATCAGGACGGACCGCACCTCTCCTTGGACCTAGACGTGACCGTCATGGGCTTCCCAGGCGAACTGCTCTGCTCCGCCGGGCAAGTTGCGAGTGCGGCATGGCCGGGTCGAGAGGCGCAGGCGGCCTTGGCTCGGCATTCCGTTTCGACCGGGGACTGTCCCATTGGCTGACCGGCACGCAACATGACGCGCGCAGCGAGTCTCAAGCCATACCGTATCGTGCATGTCGGTCAATTAACGGGAAAAACCCCGTTTTGCGCGAAATCGCCCGGATGCGCATGCGACGAGTTCTCGTCGCGGACCGACCCCGGAAACCAGGTTGCGCGAAGCTATCGCCAAAGCGAACGAACATCGCGAAGGATCTTCGCAAACGGGCTTGAGCCCGCAATCGGACGGTTCCACCTGCGCTGGGACTGCCGCATGCGACGTCCGGCGTAGCCCGCAGCCACGGCGCTCCCGGCGGCATATCCGGCAAGGGTCCAGCCGAAGCCGAAAAACGATCCGAACAGGGACAGCGGCAGCACCATCGCGAAGGTGCGGACAAGCATCAGACGGAGTGCCTCGCCAGGCATCTGCAGTCCGTTGAATGTCGCGACGGTCATGTTGAATACCCCCTGAAACGCGTATGACGCCGCGACTATGCGGAAGTAGAGAGTCACGGACCGGATGACCTCAGGCTCGTCCGAGAAGATCCTTGCGATCCACGGACCCAGCAACGCAAGTCCAGCGAACAGCATCAGGCCCAGGCAGACTGACAGCCTTCCGGCGAAGACCAATGCATCGTCGATCCTGTCATGCTCTCCAGCACCGAAATTCCGGGCGACAAACGGGGTGACGGACATCGATGCCGCATAGATGCCGATCAAGGCAAGGGCCTCGACCCTGCTTGCAATCCCGAACGCGGCGACCGCCGTGGTGCCGTAGCCCGACAGGAGGAATGCCATGAACATGCCGGTCGCCGGGACAAGGACCTGCATCGAGACCGTCGGGATGGAAACCGCGAGCATCTCCCTCGTGTCGACGAGGCTGCTGCGCAGGCCAGCGAAGCCGATCAGGCCATGGCGCCACATGATTGCCATCACGCCCAGGAAGATGAAGGCGAAAGACAGGACGGTCGCGATCGCCGCGCCCGCTAGACCGAGTTCCGGGAACGGCCCCTTGCCGAAGATCAGGAGCCAGTCGAAGATAAGGTTCAGGATGCCTGCCCCGGCGAAGACGAGCTCGGTCTGGCCGGTGATGCCGATGGCGCGGACGGCACCGCTGCCGACGATCCCCAGCATCAGGAAGGGGAAGCCGAGATAGAGGATGCCCATGTATTGCCTGACGAGCGGGAGGAGCTCTTCGCTGGCGCCCAGCAGGGAGAACATGGGAGAGATCAGGCCGCGAGCCAGCAGGCACAGACCGACCGACAGGAGGAGCGCCAGTCCCAAGGCGATCATGGCCATCCGTTTCACCCTGCCTCCCTGGTCCGAGCCTGCCGCCCTCGCCACGACCGAGGAGACGCCGACGGAGAGCCCCATGAACACGGAGACGAGCACCAGGTAGGCCGTCGAGGAAAACGCCAGCGCAGCCAGTTCGGCAGAACCCAGCTTGCCGACGAAGTAGGTGTCGACGATCTGGAAAAGGAATGTCGAGAGCATGCCGAGGGCGATTGGCGCCGCCATGCCGACGAGCACATGGCCGACCGGTGCCGCGGTCATCAGGTCGGAGGCACGCCGTTCGCTCAAGAGTCCGTCGCCTGTCTGGACCTGCCGGGACAATTTCCGCATCGCGGGACTCCGGAGGCACCTCCCTGAGGCAGTTTCTTCCGCCCGATGGCCCGACGACCGACGGTCCCGCATCCCACGCCTGTCACGAGGACCCGCCGACCTTCGGGCTCGTCCCCTGGGCCATATGCACCTTCTGGACGGCCGGATCTGCCGCCAGCCTTCTCATGACCCGGTCGACGTTGCCATAGCTGGCCGTCGACCTTTCGAAGCCGTATGCCCAGTTCGCCATTGGATAGAGGAACGCGTCCGCAACGGATTTCCGGTCGCCCACCATCCAGTCGCGCCCCTCCAGGTGATCGTCGATCAACGTCAGCGCCCTGCCGACGAGAAGCTGGCTTGCGGCCTTGACGCTCGCGTGCCCGCCCGCGTCGGTCGTGAACCGCATCGGCATGAAATAGGGCCAGAAGTAGGGATGCAGCGTTCCCGAGAGATAGACGAGCCACCGGTGCAGTTCGATCCGGCCCGGAGTTCCAGCGGCAGGACCGATGTCGGCATCCGGGTTCAGGTCCACGAGGTAGAGCAGAATGGCCATTCCTTCCGGGAGCACCATCTCTCCATCGACGAGCGTGGGTACGACTCCCGAGGGGTTCAGCCTGAGATAGTCCGGCGACTTCATGCCCGCGAAATCGAGATGCTCGACTTCGTAGGGCTTGCCGATCCATTCAAGCGCGATGTGCATCGCGGTGGCACAGGTGCCCGGGGCAGAGTAGAGTTTCATCGGGTCTCTCCTACGATTCAGCTTGCATGGACATGTTCGGCGATCAGGTCCGCGACCGAGGGCCCGGGCCCAACCAGCTCAAGCACGTTCCTGTCGGGATCCCGGATGAAGATCGTCCTGGTGCCACGAAACTCGCGCCGCCCGGTGATCGCAATGCCGTTCCCGGACACGAACGCTTCCGTCGCCTCGGCATCCCTCACCTTGACGGCAAGATGCGTAATGCCCGGATACTTGAGCTTCTCATCCATCAGGACGTTCTCGCCCTGCCTCGCGTTGGCCGGGCCGAGCAGGTTGATGTTGATCCCGGAGGGATGCAGCATCACCAGGGGGTGCCCGTGCGCGTAGCCGCCGTCGGCGACCAGCTCGAACCCAAGCAACTCGTAGAACGCCACCGACCTTTCGCGGTCGCTGATGCGTATGCCGACGTGGTCGAAGTTCTTGATGTCCAGCATGGCATTTGGCCTTTCCCTTCGGTTTCCCCACAGCTACGCTTGCGTCATGGACGTCACTAGACCGGAAAAAAGCACAGGTACTGCCCATTCAGATCACAGGCCGAGCCTTGACCGGCTGCGCGAGTTTCTCGAGGTGACACGTGCGGGCAGCATTTCCGAAGCCGCGCGCAGGCTGGGCCTGCCTCGCGCAACGCTCAGCCGACGCATTGCCTCGCTCGAGGCCGATCTGGGCGTCCGCCTGCTCATTCGCCGAACGACCCGTCTCGCGCTGACACGCCCCGGCGAAGAGCTCCTTAAGCGAGCGCAACGCGTCGTGGTCGACGCGGATGCTGCATGGGAGGCCGTCCGGCGCCTGGACGACATCCCGCGGGGCCTTCTGCGTGTTTCCGTCACTGGCCCGCACTTCCTGCAGCTGTTCACGGACTTTCTGCGCGACTTCCCCGAAGTGATCCTTGAAGTGCAGTCGACGACCCGGCACGTGGACCTGCTTGCCGAGGGGGTCGATGTCGCAATGCGAATCGGGCCAATCAGGGATCAGGACCTTATTGCAAGGCAGGTATATTCCGACCGGCTGATCGTGGTTGCATCTTCGGAATATCTGGACCGGGCCGGACGCCCGGCGCGGGCAGCGGACCTGACAAGGCACGATTGCATAGTCGGATTTGCGGGGGAGTGGGCCCCCAGTGCGAGATGGCCCCGATGGGGCGGCGGAACCGTCCCGGTTGCGGGCAGGTTTTCGGCAAACGAGATCGAGCACATCCGGGAAGCCGCGATCGAAGGAATAGGGTGCGCCTTGATCGCCTCTGCGGTCGTGGCCGAAGACATCGAAACGGGTCGCCTAGTGCCGATCCTGGAAGACGAGGTCGGCGCCGAACTGCCGGTGAGCCTCGTCTACGCCGACCGCGAATTCATCGACCCCAAGGTGCGGGAATTCGTGGATCGTGCCGTCAGGGTGATTGCCAGCGAAATGCCAAGACCGCTGGGTCTTAGGGAGCGCCGGGCATCAGAAGGCCCTGAATGACGCGGGCTGCCACCACGGCCAATGCATAGCCAAGCTTCGCCAAATCCCTTTCTGCGCCAACCGAGAGATCATCAACCCCGATGTGCGCGAATTCGTGGGTCGCGCCAGGCAAAGTTGCGCTGGCCGAAATCCGGGCAAGCCGCCAGGATCCCCAAGTTTCGTGTATCCCAGGACGGCTCCCGGCGCGCTCTTCCCCGATTGCGGCACCTGCGCGAATTCGGCGTCCGGTCTTGCCGCCAACGCTGCCTGGAATGCCGGCTGCGACGGAAGCGACTCGCGTCGTCCTGATCAAGGATGCCAACGCCGCACACCTGACGGACGGCTTGAAAGTCCGCCCGCAATCCAGTCGTGCAGTTTCGCGAAGATCCGGTATTGCAGGCTGGCAATCACTGGCGTATGGTATACCACAGACAACGACGCATCCTGGGGGGACAGGCTGAAATGGCCGGCAGATTGCCGCTGAAGCCGATCGCGACGAACTTCACTCTGAAGGATCACATCTACGAAACGCTTCGGGATGCGATCACGCAGATGAACATCTACGTCGAAGGTGCCGACCTGCGCCTGGACGAGCGTTCTGTCGCAGAACAACTCGGCATCTCCCGCACGCCGCTTCGCGAGGCCTTGGCCCGCCTGGAAAAGGACGGCCTCGTCAGCATTGCTCCGCGGAAGGGTGTCTTTGTCGTGCGCAAGTCGCTGACCGAGATCCTTGAAATGATCGTTGCGTGGGCAGCACTCGAGTCGATGGCAGCGCGGCTGGCGGCAACCGACGCCAGCGAAGGAGAAATCAGGCAGCTGCGCAAGCATGCCATGCGGCACTCCGAAAGTTCGGCACGCGCCGATCTCGGCGAGTACTCGGATGCCAACATCCGGTTTCACCAGATGATCCTGAAAATGTCCGGATGCAGGCTGCTTGCCGACATGGCCGAAGGCCTCTTTGTCCACATGCACGCGGTCCGGCGTCGCGCGCTTGGCGAGGATGACCGTGCGAGCCGGTCGGTGGTAGACCACATGTCCATCATCGAGGCGCTCGAGGCGCGTGACCCCGATCTCGCTGAGAGGCTCGTGCGCGAACACACGATGCGCCTCCATGACCATGTCGCTCGCACCTGGGCGCGTCTGGAACCCGTTGCCGAGTCCGGCAGCCAACCTGGAGCATGACGGACATGGACGGATCGGACTCCAAGACTGAAGTCACGCAGGAACTTACGGACGGCTTCCACCTGATCATCGACGCGCTAAAGCTGAACGGGATCAATAACGTCTACCATGTCCCCGGCATCCCGGTAACGGATCTCGGCCGAATGATGCAGGCCGAAGGCATGCGCGTCATTTCTTTCCGGCATGAATCGAATGCAGGCAACGCGGCGGCGATCGCGGGATACCTGACCCGGAAGCCGGGCGTGTGCCTCACCGTGTCAGCGCCGGGATTCCTGAACGGCCTGGTCAGTCTTGCCCATGCGACGACGAACTGCTGGCCGATGATCCTGATCTCGGGAAGTTCCGAGCGGGAAATCGTGGACCTCCAGAAGGGCGACTACGAGGAGATGGACCAGCTCGCCATCGCGAAACCGCTGTGCAAAGCCGCCTACCGCATCCTCCACGCCGAAGACATCGGCGTCGGAATCGCCCGTGCCATGCGTGCTGCCGTCTCGGGCCGGCCGGGCGGTGTCTATCTCGACGTTCCTGCCAGCCTGCTCGGACAGGTCATGGATGCGGAGACAGGAGCAAGGAGCCTGATCAAGGTCGTCGACCCGAGCCCGGCGCAGATCCCCGCGCCGCACGCCGTCGACAGGGCGCTTGGCGTTCTCAAAGGTGCAAAGCGGCCGTTGCTCATCCTCGGCAAGGGCGCGGCCTACGCCCAATGCGACGCGATCGTGCGGCAATTCGTTGAACGGACCGGCGCGCCTTACATCGCGATGTCAATGGCCAAGGGCCTTCTGCCGGACAGCCATCCGCAATATGCCGGCGCCGCCCGTAGCCTCGTCCTGAAGGAAAGCGACTGCGTCATGCTGATCGGCGCGCGTCTCAACTGGCTCCTGAGCCATGGACAGGGAAGGCAGTGGGGCGAGCGCTACACCAAGAAGTTCATCCACGTCGACATCGACCCGAAGGAAATGGATTCCAACCAGCCGATCAACGCTCCGCTGGTCGGCGACATCGAAAGCACGCTTTCCGTGATGCTGGCGAAGATGGACAGATGGACGCCCCCGCCCGCAGACTGGACCGAGGCGGTCTACGCAAAGCGTGCCGCCAATGTCGAGCGGATGGCCCCCAAGCTTGCCAACAACAACGTGCCGATGGACTTCCACGGCGCGCTGGGCCGGCTGAAGCGGGTGTGCGCCGACCATCCGGATGCAATCCTCGTCAACGAGGGCGCCAACACGCTCGACTTCGCGCGGTCGATCATCGACATGTACAAGCCGCGCAAGAGGCTTGACGTCGGCACCTGGGGCGTGATGGGCATCGGCATGGGCACGGCGATTGCCGCCGCGGTCGAGACCGGTCACCCGGTCGTGGCGGTCGAGGGCGATTCCGCCTTCGGGTTCAGCGGCATGGAAGTGGAGACCATCTGCCGTTACGGGCTGCCGGTCTGCGTCGTGGTCTTCAACAATTCAGGGATCTACCGGGGCACAGATGCCGATCCCACTGGCCGCGATCCCGGCACCACCGTGTTCGTGCGGGAGTCCAGATACGACCTCGTGATGCAGGCCTTCGGGGGCGAAGGAGTCACCGCTCGCAGTCCGGATGACCTGGAACGCGCCGTGCGCGATGCCATTGCCAGCGGCAAGCCGACCCTCGTCAACGCCATCATCGATCCCGAGGCCGGTACCGAATCGGGCCGCATCGGAAACCTGAACCCGCAGAGCGCAGTGAAACGGACGTGACATCACCCCCGGGCGGCTCGAAGCCTCGCCGAACGCGGGCGACCCGGAACAGGCCTTGGGACACAAAGAGAGATTTAGACATGAAGGCACTCGAAGGAATCAAGGTCCTGGACTTCACCCATGTCCAGTCCGGCC
>VYCX01000020.1:2107-14408 GCA_009843725.1 Boseongicola sp. SB0675_bin_26 | reverse complement strand
AATCTGGAGGAGACCGGTATGGGGATCGGCCACGAAGTCGAGATGATCCGCATGGCCGCTGATCGCGACATGCTGACGACACCTTACGTGTTCTCGGCAGATGATGCGCGCGACATGGCGGCTGCGGGCGCCGACATCATTGTCGTGCACCTGGGACTGACGGCCGGAGGCTCAATCGGGGCGGAGACGGGAGTGGCGCTGGCCGATGCCCCCGGCTTGACGGATGAATGGGCCGCTGCGGCGCTTGAGGTGAATCCCGACGCCCTCGTGCTGGTTCACGGCGGGCCGGTGGCGATGCCGGAGGACGCGGCATTCGTCCTGAAGAACACCAGGAATTGTCACGGCTTTTATGGTGCCTCGTCGATGGAGCGCCTGCCGACGGAAGTCGCGCTGACGGAACAGACGAAGAAATTCAAGGAGATCGACCTCTAAGGCCGAAAGGGAGGCTCACATGACTGGCGAACTGTTAGGACAACTGATCCTGTGGCTCATCGCGGCCGTCATCGTCATCTTTGTCGTCTACTGGGTGATGTACTGGCTTTACCGCCGCTCAACCAAGGAAGTCGCATTCGTGCGCACGGGTTTTCTTGGCGAGAAGGTTGTCATCAACGGCGGCGCATTCGTCTGGCCGATCATTCACGACATCACGCCGGTAAGCATGAATTCCCTGCAACTTGCGGTGACCCGTGAGAAGGACGAGGCGCTGATCACGCGCGACCGGATGCGCATAGACGTGGACGCGGAATTCTACGTTCGGGTGAACCAGACCAAGGAGGCGGTTTCGCTTGCTGCCTCGACCCTTGGCCGGCGGACACTGGAACCCGAGCGCATCCACTCGCTCTTGTCTGGCAAATTCATATCCGCGCTGCGCACCGTCGCGTCGCAGATGACGCTTGAGGAGGTACATGAGAATCGCAACGAGTACGTCGCCCGCGTCAAGGAAATGGCGCAGGAAGGGCTCGACAAGAACGGGCTGGAGCTGGAAAGCGTTGCGGCGACGGACATCGACCAGACGGACATTCAGTATTTCAACCCGTCCAACAAGTTCGACGCAGAAGGCTTGACAGCCGTCATTGAGGCCGTCGAGCAGCGCCGGAAGCTGCGCAACGACATCGAGCAGGACGCGATGATCAAGATTCGCGCGCGCAATCTCGAGGCTGAGAAACAGGCGCTGGACATCGAGCGCGAGTCCGAAGAAGCCCGTCTTGACCAGGAGCGGGAAGTTGAATTCCGCCGCGCGCAGCAACGTGCAGAACTGGCACGGGAACGTTCCGAGCGGGAAAAGGATGCCGAACAGGCGACGCTTCTGTCGCGCGAAGCCATTGAAACTGCCCGGATCGAAAACGAGCGCCAGATTTCCGAGGCGCGCATCGCGTCCGAACGAGAAGTCAGGCAACGCGAGATCGAGTCGCAGAAAGTGGTTGACGAAGCTGACATCTCGACCCGTGAAGCCGTTGAAAGGGCGCGGATCGCGCAGGAAAGGTCGCTGACCGAGGAACGGATCAAGACACGACGGCAGACCGACGCTGCGGAAATCGCGGCGCGTGAGGCGATCGAAACGGCCCGCATCGCCCAGGAAAAGGCCCTGGAAGAGGCGCGCATCGCGAAAGAGCGCGAAACCCAGTCAAAGGAGATCGAGCGCCAGCAGGCCATCGATGCGGAAGGCATCACAGCACGCGAAAACGTGGAGCGCGCCCGCATCGCGCAGGAAAAGGCCGTGACCGAGGCCCGGATCGAGTATGAACAGACCACGCGCGAGCGCGAGGTTGCCCGCGACCTGGCCATCAGCGAAGCCGAAATCGCTCAACGCGAGGCGACGGAAAAGCTGCGGATCATGCAGGAAAAGGCCGTGGCGTCGGCCCGCATATCCTCTGACAGGGAGACCCGCAGCCTAGAAATCGAGCGCAATCGTGCAATCGACCAGGCCGAGATCGATGCACGTGAGGCCGTCGAGAAGGCCCGTATTGCGCAAGAGCGCCTCCTGGCATTCGAACGCATAGAGGCGGATGAAAAGACCGAAGAACGAGATCTCCTGAAGGCGGAAGCGGTCGAGGCCGCGCGCATCGCGCAAGAGAAGAAGGTCGCGGCGGAGCGCATCGCCTCGGAGCGCGAGACCCGGAGCTTGGAGATCGAGCGCAACAAGATGCTCGAAGAGTCCGAGATCGAGTCGCGCGAGGCCGTCGAAAAGGCCCGCATTGCTCAGGAGAGGCTGGTCGCATTCGAGCGGATTGAGGCCAGCGAAGACACGGAGGTGCGCGAACAGTCAAGAGCCGAGGCGGTCGAAGCAGCCCGAATTGCCAAGGAAAAGAAGCTCGCTGCCGAGCGCATTGCTTATGAACAGGACATGCGGGAACGGGAAATTGCCCGCAACCGCGCGGTCGACGAGGCGAACATCGCCGCTCAGGAAACGATCAATGCGGCCCGCATTGAGGAAGAGGCCAAGACCCGCGCCGCCGAGATCGAGAAGGAACGCGCCATTGAGGCCGCAAACATCGAGCGCCGCAAAGCGCTGGAGCACCTCGAAGTTGAACGGACAAAGGCGCTGCGCGAAGCCGAGATCGCCGCGAAAGAAGTTGTCGAACGCGTGCAGATTCAATCCGAGGACGAGCTTGATGACGCGCGCATTGCGCATCAGAAGAAGCGCCGCCAATTGGAGATCGAGCGCGAAAAGGCGGTCGAGGAAGCGGCGATGGAGAAGGCGATTGCACTTTATGGCAAGTCGCTCGACGAAAGCGCCGCGGCAATCGAGGCCGATGCGGCACGTGCCCGCGCCGCCGAAGCCGCGGCCAAGGTCGATACGGCTGCCGCGCTCGAGGAGGCATCGCGAGACAAGCAGGTTGGCGTTGCCGCCGCCGAAAAGGAGGCCGAACGCGCCAAGCTCGCCGCGCATGCGGAAGAAGTTGTCTCGGCAGTTCGCGCAGAGGCCCAGCGGCTTATCAACGAGGCCGAGAACATCCTTACCGACGAAGCCCGGGCATCGCTCTTCAAGCGCAACATGCTGGAGCGGCTCGAAGGCATCATTGCAGCGCAGGTCAAACCGCTTGAGAAGATCGACGAGATCAAGATCATGCAGCTTGGCGGTGGTGGCACAACCGGCCTCAACTGGGCAGACGGCGGTTCCGGCGGCGGCGGTGGAGGTGGTGCTGCAAGCCCGACCGACGAGGTCATAAATTCCGCGCTTCGGTACCGGGTTCAGGGGCCGATGATCGACAGCCTGATGAACGACATCGGCATTGACGGCTCAAACTTGGCGAGATCGGCGATCTTCCAGGACGCCAGCAACATGGCGCGTGCCATGAGCGAGAGCCAGAAAGTCAGGGCCGCGGCGAGGGCCGAGGCGGAGGAGGAGAAGAAGAAGGACGGGGAGGCGAAATCCTGAGATGGCCCGGGTCTACGCTTCCTCCGTCATCTCCGCTCCGCCGGATCGCGTGTGGGATCGCATCCGCGGATTCAATGACCTCCCGCGATGGCATCCCATGATACGCGAAAGCCGGATCGAAGAGGCGCTTCCGGCCGACAAGGTCGGGTGCATTCGGAACTTCAATCTGCAAAACGGCGACAACATCCGTGAACAGTTGTTGGGCCTGTCAGACTACGACATGTTCGTGACCTACTCGATCCTCGAAAGTCCGATGCCGCTCGAAGACTATGTCGCAACGCTCAGGCTGACTCCCGTCACCGAGGGCGACCGGACCTTCATCGAATGGACAGCGGAGTTTTCATGTGACCCGGGCGACGAAGACGAGCTGGTATCCTTGATTGGCACGGACGTTTTCCAGGCCGGATTTGACGCGCTCAAGCGCCAGTTCGGGGGTGGCTGATGCCGCACGTCAAGAAGAGCACCGTACTTGACGCGCCGGCGGAGGCGGTCTGGGCGGTCATTCGCGACTTCAATGGCCATGATCAATGGCATCCGGCGGTCGCCGAAAGCCATATTGAGCGCGGATATCCGTCGGACATGGTTGGCTGCGTAAGGAACTTCCGTCTTGAGAGTGGCGCCAATCTGCGTGAACAGCTCCTGACGCTTTCGGACTTGGAGCAGACCTTCAGCTACTGCCTGCTCGACACGCCTGTTCCGCTCTTCAACTACGTCGCCCACGTCCGCCTGCTCCCGGTGACGGACGGGGACCGAACCTATTGGGAATGGGAAAGCCGCTTTGACACGCCTGCGGGGCGTGCAAGCGAGCTGTCTGAGCTGGTTGGCGACGGCATCTACGCCGCGGGGTTCGAGGCCATTCGGACCCACATGGGAATGGGTCATGCTTGAAGTCCAGACGTACCCGACCGTTGGCGAAGCCGCTGGCGCAATGGACGATCATGCCCGGTTTCTGGGCGGCGGGACCTTGATCATGAACCGTGTCAACTATGGTGACCGGCGGTTCAATCGCATCGTGCGTACAACGGATGCATCGCTATCCGAAATTCGGGTTGAAGGCGATCGCCTGGAGGTCGGGGCAGGCGTCACGATGGCTGGAATCCTGGCTTCGCGGGATCTGGACTTCCTGTCCCCGGCTGCCCGCGCCGTGGGCGGGCCCGCAATCCGCAACATGGCGAGCGTGGGCGGGAACCTGATGGCGCCGCATCCCTATGGTGACTTGGCGGTTGCGTTGCTCGCCTTGGACGCCATCGTTCGGATGGCCAATGGAGAGGAATTGAGCCTTGAGGAATTTCTGGCCAGCCGGAGCGGCGTCGTTCGGTCGCTGCTGGTCCGTCGCCCGCGGGGTGATGAATTTCGGTTCAGAAAGGTGTCCCGGGTCAAGCCCAAAGGCGTTTCGGTGATGTCGATGGCCGCGCACCTCGCCCGAAGAGCGGGCCGACTGTCAGGCGTCCGCATTGCCTATGGCGCAATGGCGCCAACACCAGTGCGGGTCCGGGCGGTCGAAAACGCGCTTGAAGGGGTCAGCCTTGATCACGCAGGCATCACCGCCGCGCTGTCTGCCGCGACCGAGGGGCTGGCGGTACAGGACGATCCGATCGCCTCTGGCTGGTATCGCCGCGAGGTGGCGCCGGTTCATCTTCGTCGTCTTTTGCTTGGGGAGGACGCACGGTGAAATCCCCTGTCGCTTTCAGGCTAAACGGATCCGAGACGGCGGTCTTCGTCGACCCAGGTGCCAATCTTCTTGACGTGCTTCGTCGCGAATGCGGAGACCTGTCGCCCAAGTACGGTTGCGGACAGGGCAGCTGCGGTGCCTGCACGGTCCTCATCGACGGAGAGCCGCACGTGTCCTGTCTGGTCCTGGCCGAGACCGTCGCCGGTCGGTCAATTGAGACAACCGGCGGGCTGTCAAACGGGCCGGAGCTGCACCCGCTGCAAAGAGCCTTCATTGAAGGCTTTGCTGCGCAGTGCGGGTACTGCACGCCGGGCATGCTGATGGCAGCCAAGGCGCTCCTTGACCGAAACCCAAGCCCGACTCGCTCGGAGGTCGAAGAAGCCATCTCAGGCAATCTTTGCCGCTGCACGGGTTATGAGCCGATCATTGACGCAATACTTGAAGCCGCCAGGCAGCGGGGTGCCGCGTGATGCCAGTCGAGTATCGCAAGGACCTTTTTGCCGACGAGCGTTCCGACGACCTCGATGTCGTCGGCAAGCCGGTCATCAGGCAGGACATCCTGGGTCATGTAACCGGGCGGTCGAAATTCTATGACGACCATGTCTTCGATGGACTCCTGCACATGCGTTGCGTGCGCTCACCCCACCACCACGCGCGCATCCGATCGGTCGATTCCTCGGCCGCCGAGCAGCAGGACGGCGTTGTTCATGTACTTGGCGGCCGCGACGTGCCCGTGAACACCAACACGCTTCTGTCGCTGATCAATTTCGGCCGGGACGATGAACCTCTTCTGGCGACCGACAAGGTCGGCTATGTCGGTCAGCCGATCCTTGCAGTCGTTGCGACATCGGTTCGCGCAGCCCAGGAAGCGGTTGATGCCGTCAAGGTGGACTACGAGGAACTGCCCCATGTACTGGACGTGGAAGAGGCGCTGAAACCCGAGGCGCCGATCGTCAACGACGAGTATCCCAACAACACCTTCGACTACTTTGACATCTATGATCACCAGAAACTGCGGTTCGGGGACGTCGAGACCGCATTCTCAAGGGCCGATCACATCGTCGAGGGCGAATACCAGATGTCGCCGATCGAGCAGGCGCCCATCGAGACCTGTGGTGCCATCGCGGCTCCGGAAACCAATGACCGGATCACCGTTCATACATCGACCCAAGCGCTCTTCTTCTCGGTTGGGGTCACGGCGAAGCAGCTCGCCATCAGCTCGGCGCGTCTGCACTTCATCGGCGGCACCGTCGGCGGCGGATTCGGCGGCAAGGTGGACAGCCATCATGAACCCTTGGCTGCGCTCGCCTGCCTGGCCACCGGCAAACCCGTGAAATACATGTGGGACCGCGCCGAAGAGATGCAGATCGGCGGTCCGCGCGGAGGCGAACGGTGGCGGATCAAGGACGGGGTGATGCGCGACGGCCGCATCATCGCGCGTGCCTTTACTGGGTTCTTTGACGCTGGCGCCTACACGCGGCTGTCTTCCTATGCCGTTCAGAAGGCGACGGGCCATTTGCCCGGTCCCTATTCGATTCCGAACGTCGCATCCAATGTCTACTGCGTCTTCACCAATCGGACCCCTTCAACGGCTATGCGCGGCTTCGGTATTACCGCCGTGGATTTCGCGATCGAACGTCACATGGACAGGGTTGCACGCGCTGTCGGCAAGGACCCGATCGAGCTGCGAATCCTGAACGCGTACCGCGATGGCGACATGAAGGCGCATCGGCGCGAGGCGAAGAACTGCGCCTTGATCGAAAGCTGCCAGGCGGTCGCTCAGAAGACGGGCTGGAGCCTGTCCGCCGACGCGGTGCGAGCTTCAAGCAAGGTCGGCGGCGGCGAGGCTGCGTTGGGTGTGATCCCCGAGACGGTCACTGACGACGAGGGCAGGATAGGCGAGCGAAGGCGCTCCGGGCTCGCGCCGGAGCCGTTCTCGGGGCAGGGGACTCGCGGACTGCTTCCGGAAGGCCATTCCTCCAACAACAGTTCAGCCCTCGGCATTGCACCTCAACGGGATGACATGGAGGCAGAGATCGAGCGACTTGGGTTCAAGGGCGCTCCGGCGACGCCACAGGGACCCGTGGATGAAACGGCATCCAGCGCGCTGCCAATCGTCCCAGGAGAGCCAAGGCATCCAACGCGTTCCCCAGGTGCCAGTGGCGGTCCTTCCCTGCCTGCAGCCTACACTCAGCGTCCGGCGAGCACGTTCACGCAACCGAATGCGCAGCCAACGGCACAGGCGCCGGGCACGCCAGCGGCGCAACAGCCGGCAACGCCACCGGCCGCCGCCGAGGCCGAAAGTGAAAGCGCCACGACGCACTTCCAGCGCGGTGTGAGGCGGCCAGGCGTCTCGCGGTTCATCTCCGGGTCGAGGAGGCGCTGATGGCCATTCATCATGGACGCGGCTTTGCCTGCATCAACTACCCCATCGGCATGAACCTTGGCGGCGACCCCAGCCAGGCGCTGGTTCATTCGACGCCTGACGGAAAATTCAAGGTCACGCTCTCTTCCATCGATCTTGGGCAAGGCATCAAGTCGGTGGGTCGCCAATTGGCTGCTGAGACGCTCGGCGTGCCGGTTGAGGATGTCTTTGTTGACACTGCGGACAGCGACACCGGTCCCCACGACATGGGTTCGTTCGCATCGCGCGGAACGCATAGAATGGGCAACGCGATCATCCGTGCAGCCACGGAGGCCCGCGCCCAGCTATTGGAAGCTGCGGCGGAGGAGCTTGAGGTCGACGCGTCTGACCTTGTGACTGACGGGCGCGGGAACATCCATGTAAAGGGTGCGCCCAGCCGGTCAACTACGGTCGAGGCGACGGCAACGGCCGCGCAGTTCGGTCAAGGCCGCACGCTTGCGGGACGCGGAATGTTCCTTGTCCCGTTGTCCGAGGTCGACAGCGACACCGGCGAAATGACTCCGGTGTCATCCTTCGCCCACGCCGCATTGATCATAGACTTGACTGTGGATGACGAAACCGGAGAGGTCGAGGTCCAGCACATCAACTCTGCTTACGAGGTTGGACGTGCGCTCAATCCCCGACTGGTGGAACAGCAATTGATCGGGGGCGCCTGGATGGGCGTGAGCCACGCGCTGTACGAAACGACAGAGCCCAATTATCCGGACCGGTCGCATGGCCCCGTCGATTTCAATCACTATCTTCAGCCGGGGCCGGGTGATGCTGTGCCTCACCATATCTCGGTTCTCGAGCGTCCGGCCCCGGATGCGCCCTTCGGCGGCAAGGGGCCGGGCGAGATGTGCGCCAATCCAGTGTTGCCTGCCATCGCCAATGCCGTGTTCAACGCGGTCGGCGTGGAATGCGACAGCCTTCCGATCACCCCGGAAAAGGTGTTGCGTGGCATTCGCGCGAACGGCGGCGCACGTCCCCAAGGCAGGCCAGGCGCCTGATGCCGGTACGGGCGGACATACGCGGAATCGACAGCCCCGGAGCGCTGCAAGGCGCCTTGACGGCGGCGCAGTACCTCGCCGATGACGCGCTGTCGACCTCGGCCTATCTCGCGCTGGCGCTCGGCAAGCCGCTTCTTCTGGAAGGCGTTCCGGGCGTCGGCAAGACCGAGGCCGCCAAGGCGATTGGCGCTGTGCTGGGCCGGAACGTGATCCGCTTGCAATGCTACGAGGGAATCGACGCCGCGGCGGCGCTCTATGAATGGAATTATCCGCGCCAAATGCTGGCAATTCGCCAGGCCGAGAACAGCCAGCTCAACGTTTACACGGATGAATTCCTGCTGGCGCGCCCCTTGCTGGAAGCGCTGCTGGCGCCGGATGAATCCCTCTTGCTGATTGACGAAATCGACCGTTCCGACCACGAGTTCGAGGCGTTCCTGCTCGAATTCCTGTCGGACTTCACCATATCGATACCCGAGACCGGCACCGTTCGCGCGGCATCTCACCCGGTTGTGGTTCTGACCTCGAACCGCACCCGCGATCTTCACGAGGCCCTCAGGCGACGCTGTGTCTATCATTGGATCGACTTCCCTGATCCTGCACTTGAAGCCCGAATCGTGATGGTGCGAGCGTCGTCGGTTGCCGAAGCGACAGCGGAGGCTGTGGTCGCTTCGGTGGGGCTTATGCGGGAAGAACCGCTGGTCAAGCTGCCTGGCGTTGCCGAGACCGTCGAGTGGGCGGAGGCCGCGACGCTGTTGAATGCACAAGGAGAGCCTTGGCCAGCAGCCTTCCGGCGCTCGATTGGGGTTGTGCTGAAAGACCAGGACGACCTTGCACAACTATCTCCGCGACTGGACGCGTTCCTGCCTGGAGAAGCGGCATGACGGATCCACGCCCGCTTCCCCGCGCAGCCGAGCCGTTCGTCCGCTTTCCCGCTGTCCTGCGCATCCACGGCTTTTCCGTTGGCCCCGATCAGACCATCGGGTTTCTTGAGGCAATCGAGCTGCTGGGGCCGCGGAACGTCGAGGATGTTCGCCGCGCGGGGATCGCCATGCTGGCGATTCCCAGGGACCGGCAGGACGAATTTGACGCGCTCTTCCGCGCCTACTTCTTGGGGATGACCGCGCCCGGCGCAGTTGAAGTCGAAGACCAGACGGTTTCGGCCCACGAGCCGACCGGAGCCAGCGAAGAGCGGGATGCGGTTGATCCTGATGCCGAGACCGGCCGAGAGGCCACGGCCATTGAGCGACTGTCACGCCGCGAATTCACGGAGGAAGACCCAGGTTCGGCCTTGGCACGCTTTCAGCGCCTCGCGTCCGCCCGACTGCCGCGTCGGCTGTCATACCGCTTTGCACCTGATCGGGGCGGCAAGCTGCTGGATATGCGTCGGACCCTGCGCGACGCTGCAAGACGGGACGGCGAGGTCTTCACCCTTGCACGACGTCGCCGCAAGAATCGCCAGCGCAAGATCGTGCTGCTGATTGACGTTTCTGGCTCGATGAAAGACCGAACAGAGGCTGCAATGACTTTCGCGCACGTGTTGACCGACGCGGCTGACCGCGCAGAGGTCTTTACGCTTGGCACCCGGTTGACGCGACTGACACCTGCATTGCGCGTACGCAATCGGGCAAGGGCGTTGGAGCGCGCCTCCGCGCTTGTTGCCGACGTTGATGGCGGCACGCGGATCGGCGAGGCGCTGACTGCCTTCCTTGCAGTGCCACGCTATGCCGGCTTTGCTCGTGGCGCGGCGATTGTCGTCTTGTCCGACGGCCTGGAACGCGGGTCGCCAACGCTGATGCTTGAAGCGGTTCGCCGGCTTTCAAAGCTGGCTTGGCGCGTGGATTGGCTGACGCCGCTGGGGTCGGATCCGGACTACGTGCCTGCAACCGGCGGTCTGAGTGCGATAGTGCCGAGCCTTGATGCATTGGCCGACGGATCAACAAGCGAAGCGGTTGCGGACCATCTTCTGGGCCTGGCATCCCAAGCCCGTCAGGGAAGCGCCGCATGATAGACGCTCACCACCATATCTGGCGGCAAAGTGACCTGCCATGGCTGCTCGGGCCCGAGCGACCGAGGATCTTCGGTCCTTATTCAGCGATCAAGAGGGACTACCCGGTCGAAGAGTATTGCGCCGACATCAAGGGTGCCGGGATCAAGAAGTCGGTCTATGTTCAGGCCAACTGGGCGCCGAACTGGTTCAAGGACGAGATCGCCTGGGTTCAGTCCGTTGCGGGCAGGAAAGGCTGGCCCCATGCAATTGTCGGCTTTCTGGATTTCACGAAGGGCGATGTCGCTCCCACGTTGAAGTCGCTCAAGGGCCATTCCTTGCTGAGAGGCTTTCGGCAGCAGTTTCACTGGCACGAAAATCCGCAATATCGGTTCGCCCCCGATCGCAGGCAGGTCTCGGATCCCCGTGTTGTCGAGAACATCGGAAAACTCGCGGAGCACGGATTCACCTTCGACCTTCAGGTGTTTCCTGGCCAGATGGCAGACGCCGCGGAACTCGCTGATGGGTGCCCGGACGTGACGTTCATCCTGCAGCATGCCGGCATGCTGGAAGATCAATCCCAGGCTGGCTGGAAGGCCTGGCGCGCAGCCATGACGGACCTCGCAAAGCGAAGGAACGTGGTCACGAAGCTTTCGGCGTTCGGAACGTTCATTCACCGGAACGACCCGGACTTCATTGCCGACGTTGTAAAGGAGACCGTCTCGATCTTCGGGGCTGACCGCTGCATGTTCGGATCGAACTTTCCGATTGAGAAGCTCTGGACGAACTATCGGGATCTCATCGGCGCATTCAGGAAAGCGACAGTGAATCTCACCAAGAAGCAGAAACTGCAAATCTTCAACGACACCGCAGCGCGAATTTATCGCGTCGAATAAGGGAGTTCCCCATGGCCCTCACCATCCACATACTTGATTTTGGCGACATCGAGCTAGAAGCCAGCTTTCTGGTCCTGGGCCACGACTGTGGCCGCGTTCGTCGTGTCCCGACCTACGGGTTTCTCATCCTCGGAGGGCAGTACCCGGTCTTGGTCGACACCGGATATCGCGACAACGCGATCATGGAGACCCTTGGCATGCGCGGGCACTGCTATCACGAAAACACCGTAGAGCAGCAATTGTCAAAGCATGGGCTCCGTGTGGGTGACATCCGTTACATCCTGCACACGCATCTTCACATCGATCACGCCGGAAATGATGACGACTTTCCCCTAAACACGACGGTCGTGCTGAACCGCCGGGAAATGGAGTTCTCCGTCTCGGGCATCATGTACCCGCAGTACCCGAAGCCGGACATCAAGCACCTTGTCGACAGGATCTACGAACCCGAAGCCATTCGTTTCCTGGACCTTGAAATTACGGGTGCAGAAGAGATCATTCCGGGCGTCTGGTGCGAGCCTGCGGGCGCGCATACTGAAGGATCGATGAACGTGATTGTCGAAACCGCCGACGGGCTAGCCTGCATCTGCGGCGACGTCATCTATGACTTCAACGACCAGGTCGTCAACCATGTCCGGGTCAACAACTACATGGAACCGCAGGTCACCGGGAACCACGCCGGATCCAAGCGCTCGGAAAAGGCACAGATCAAGAAACTGCTCAACAACTATCGGTACCTGTTGCCTGTGCACGATCGTGGTGCGGTGATCGAGCACGGACAGGTCGCGGGCCGCATTGGCATGACGTGCCCGGGTCCCGTTGTGGAAAGCCTGCCGGCCCGCAACTGGTTCCCGGCCTGAGGAGTTTGCCATGCCCCATGCAGCGACCGATCCGCGTTTTGCCGAACTGATCGACCTGAACGCGCCGGTGCGCCAGATCGGCAGCGGCTTCACGTT
>VYCX01000020.1:0-2007 GCA_009843725.1 Boseongicola sp. SB0675_bin_26 | reverse complement strand
CCGAACTGATCGACCTGAACGCGCCGGTGCGCCAGATCGGCAGCGGCTTCACGTTCACCGAGGGACCGCTGTGGCATCCGCTTGAACAGCATCTGGTCTTTTCGGACATGCCCGGGGATGTCCGGCGCCGCTGGTCAGACACAGGCGGCGTCGAGGAGGTCATGCGCCCGTCAAACAAGGGCAACGGCATGACCTATGATGCCGACCTGAATCTCCTTGTCTGCGAACACGCGACCTCGTCGGTCGCGCGGTTCAATCGCGATGGTTCGCGGGAGGTTCTCGCCAGTCACTTCGAGGGCAAGGAGCTGAATTCCCCCAACGACATCTGCGTGCGCTCGGACGGTTCCGTCTATTTCACGGATCCGACCTACGGCCGGATGGAACATTTCGGGGTGCCAAGGCCACTGCAACAGGGGTTTCAGGGAGTCTACCGGCTTCCGCCCGGGCACCGTCCCGGTGACGAGCCGCAGCTTGTGTCCGACCGGTACATGTTCGGTCAGCCAAACGGACTTTGCTTCAGCCCCTGCGAGCGGTTCATGTGGGTCAACGATACGGATCAGGCCAACATCCGGATGTTCGACATCGGCCCCAAAGGCGAACTGGTCAACGCCAGACTCTTCGCAAGCGGCATCAAGGAGGACGGTCGCGCCGGGCTTCCAGACGGAATGAAGGCCGATGCAAACGGCAACGTCTACGTGACCGGGCCTGGGGGCGTCTGGGCCTATGATTTTCACGGTGTGAAGCTGGGCGAGATCATCGTGCCCGAGCAGTCGGCAAACCTGCACTGGGGCGGGGAGGATTGGCGAACCCTCTATATTTGCGCGACTACCGGCGTCTATGCCGTGGGGCTGAAAGCCCAGGGTCGGGAGGAGCCTTTCATGCGTGCTCAACCGGGACCCTCACGCGCTTCGGCGGGTGCCCCGACGGCAATCGATCCACGCAAGACAGCTCTGATCATTCAGGACATGCAAAACGATGTCATCATTGATGGCGGCGCTTTCGCAGCGAGCGGATCCCCTGTACACGCGAAGTCGCAGAACGTGGTGGCGAACTCCCGTCGGCTGGCCGATGCTTGCAGGCGTGCGGGCGTGACGGTCATTCACGTGCATTTCATTTGCGAGCCGGGGCATCCCAAGATTGGCCCCAGCGCGCCGCTCTATTCGGGTCTCATCGATGCGGGAGCGATGGTTCGCGGCTCTTGGGGCGCTGCCCCGGTCGCCGGGCTTGAGCCGCAAGGATCCGATCTTGTCGTCGAAAAAATGTCGATGAGTCCGTGGGAAACCTCGCGCTTGCAAAGCTACCTCCGGCACGGCGGGATAGACACGCTGATCAACACCGGTGCATGGACCAACATGTCCGTCGAACACACCGCTCGCACTGGCGCGGACAAGGGGTTCCGGGTGATCGTGCCCGAGGATGCCTGTTCGACCATGAATGACGAGTGGCACAGGGCGTCGATTGATTTTGCGATGGCGAATGTTGCTGAGGTTACAAGCGTTGACCGAGTCATTTCTCGGCTGGGGGCAGGCGGATGACTGCGGAGAACCGCCAGCGTTCAGAGAGATACGAACTCGCGGTTGAGCGCCCGGTGACGCTCATCGCGACCGCGATGAGCGTCGTTCTTGGCGTTGCCTTGGCAATTGCTCTTGTCCTGAAGATCTACATGCTGGTTCTCACCGACCATGTTTGCGAGACAGATGGCGCGACGCTCGGGAACCTGATTCGCTGCACTGCGACGCTTGAACTCGCGGCGGCATTCTTTGCCGCCGCAGCGACCATCAATGCGGCGACAATTCTCATAGTGCCGCGCATTGAATACTTCTCGCGGACGCTTGGACTTGCAGCTGCGGCGGCATTTGTATCGCTGATGGGCGCGTATGTGGCTGGAGATTACGATTGGCGGATGACCTTGGCGTCAACCGCGCTGTTCGCGGTCATCTTTGCGGCGATGTCCTGGCGGCGCTTGCGGAATTCGGCGCTTCTATCCGGCGCATCAAGGTCCCCACC